>JABXJW010000202.1 GCA_013375395.1 Desulfobacterales bacterium | reverse complement strand
CCCTTTATGGTTTTAGGGCAATATGCGCACGCGGGGGATAACGCGGTCTTTGGGCGGGGGTGGTGTGGGATTGAAAAGGGAGAGATAGAAAGGGTGAAAGGAGTCTATTAGGGTTTTGTAGTGCGGAATGGATTGAGAATCCGGATGCCCTCGACCATCATACCATGAGAGAGGTCTTCTGACAGCAGAGTAGAAGAACCGGCAAATTGGCACGCAGCCACGATCATGGCATCCCAAAAGGAAAGATCAAACCGTTTGTGGAATTCAATGGCTTTCAAAATCAAAGGAACGGTAGTGTCGACCACTTTCCAAACAGAAAGATCACGTATGGTCTGTTCTGCATCATCTACTGCCATTTTTTCAGAGATTTTGCGAGTAACCGTGACAAAAAAATCTTTCAAGACCTGGGCGCTGAGGATTCCATTTCCTTCTTGAAAGGCTTGTATCACCAATTGGGAGGCGATTTCATATTTTTCTTGGTCGGATTTGTCAAAGGCATAGACTAAAATGTTGGTATCGAAAAAGAGATTAGCGCTCATGAAGCTCCTCTCTCGTCCAGGTTTTCTTTCCGATTCGTATAGGCCGACGCTTCATTCGGGCGGTGATTCGTTCCATAGCTCCCTGGTACTCTTCATCCTGGCGGACCAGATATTCCAATTGCTCCCGGATAACCTGAGTCAGAGTTGTTCTCCTTTTTTGGCATACAAGTCTGGCCCTATGAAGAATCTCTTCATCCAGGGCAAGAGTCACGTTACGTTTCATAGTTGACCTCCTGTGTCCACATGAGGCGGTTTCAAAATGGTCAATTTTGTTCAAGTTCCTTGAAGCCATCTCACATATTATGTGTACATAATAGGGCATGGAATTTTTGAAGTCAATTGCCAACCAAGCCTGCACTCCAGCTACCCGCTGTGCTGGGCGCTGGCAGGCGGGTCCCCCTTTAACAAAGGGGGACTTCTTGGACGAACGTGGTTTCCCCCCTTTGAAAAAGGGGCAGGGGGGGATTTGGATGGTATTGCTAGGACCACGAATGCGCTAACCGCACAGGTACAAAAAATTCGGCCCTGGCGAAATATGCACTTCAGGGATTGCCGAATAACGTCCTGGCCGCTGAGTATAAAACGGTTCTGCCCGATGAGAAGCTGATTGCGGAGGAATTGAAGAAAACGAGGAAGTTATTGGAAGAAAGAAGCTGACGGCAAAGAATCCACAGGAACCCGGAGAGATTTGAGACAGTGGAAACCAAGAAAAAGACAGGTCAGCCCAAATGAGTGGGGGGATGTGCGACCTTAAAGCCGATGCCGGCAGCACAAGAGTCAAGAGCAGACTTGACCTCAGGTCTCTTCCATGGGATTCGAAAGAAGGCAACAAAAATTGCTGCGCGAGATCGTAAAGTTGCTTTGGACAGAAAACGTGACTGGCTGGCAAGGAATCCGATATGAAGCGAAAAACCAATTTTGACAGATACCTTGAGGAACAGTTGAAGGAGCCGGATTTTGCGGCACGCTTTAAAAAGGCCGGCGAGGCCTGGGACGTAGCCATGCAACTGTCTGCTTTGCGTAAGGCGGCAGGATTGTCTCAGAAAGAGCTGGCCCAACGCGTGGGAACATCCCAACAGCAGATCAGCCGTCTTGAATCGCCGTCATATGAAGGCCATTCCTTAAGTATGCTACGCCGAGTCGCAGAAGCACTTGGAGCCACGCTTCATGTGGAGATTCACCGCAAGATGCGTCAAAAGCAATTAGGTGTGGCCGAAGGCAAGTCCAAATACGGGGGCAGGCAGCCTGAACGAACAAAAAAGGGTTAGGGCTATTCAGCAGAAAACCGCAAAGCACGTTCTGCACGAACGTCCCCGTCGGCGTCCCCGTCGGCCAAGGTTCAAATAAAGAAGACGCAATAGAAGATTTTCAGCCTTACCATTACCAGATTGCTCGAACCGGGTATTGTCCGACAAGTTCGTCCGGTGTCAGTATGGCCAGTCCGTGAATGATGGCCTGACAGATCAGCATGCGATCAAAGGGGTCGTTGTGGTGATTGGGGAGCCGGCCAAGGTACAGTGTAGCCTCTTCTTCCAGAGGAAGTGCATCAACACCATGCTGTTTTCTCTGTGCTGGAATGAATCGCTCTGGTGGTTCAGGGAGGGGCAGTCTTCCTAAGGCATGTTTGATGACAATTTCCCATGTGGAAACAGCGCTAAGGTACACTTCGTTTGCTGGATCAGCAAAGAGCTCGCGGGCAGGGCTTGAGAGTTCAGGCGCATCCGAAATAACCCAAAGGAACGTACATGTGTCCAGAAGGATTCTCATTAAGTCCCGCTGTAGAAAGAGGCCACGATTTCCGGCGGTAGAGGTTCATGAAATTCAGGAGGAACCTGAAATTGACCTTTTGCCAGTCCAATAGGACGTTGCGATTTTTTGACTGGCGGTATCGGGCGAATCTCAGCAATGGGAATATTCCTTTTGCACAAAAGGATGGTTTCCCCTTTCGCCAATCTCTTAAGATATTTGGATAGATGAGTCTTTGCCTCGTGGATGTTAAGCCGAATCATGGTTTAATATTAAACTAGAAAGTAAACTATGTCAAACAGATTTTCAAAATGGCAACATCTTGAGATTTTGGCAACGGCTCCGCCCTGGCGCACACTTCATATATGCAAGCATATAGCCGGTTAGCCAGGTCTGGGCCAGGGACAACTGACGACAATCAAAGGACATTACCCAATACATTCATGTGGGGGACAATGCCGTGTTCGGAAGGGGGTGGTATCGGATTCTCTAACCATGAGATTAGGTTAAGGTCTTTCTGAAATTTCTGAAAAGGATTGTATATGTATGCGGTGATTGAAAAGAACAGATTAGAGATCTCGGTGGCCGAGTTATATAACATGGCATGGTACGACAAAGATGATTTTCTTTCCAAGACACAAGAATATGACGTTAAATATGGCCATCTTGAAATCGACGTTCACAGAAATGGGAGAAAATATCTAACCGGGTTTGTCATTGACCCAAGAAAATTTATTGTCGATTACATCAAGACCCGCTACCAGAAAACTTTTGCACCTCCGAAAAGGGTTCAATCAGTTTCCGTAGATACAGGCAAACATACTCAATTGTTTTGCGTAGACTTTTTGAAAGGACGTTCCTTTGTCGTTGATGGAATGGAGAAGGATCTGATTTTCCCGCAATTTTGCCGACGAAAGGACGAACTCAAGATCCAGGGCTTTGAAGTACTTGATGTCCTTTCTTTGATCAAGTATCTTGTTGAAAGATTCAACTATAAAGAAACTACGCTTATTCGCCAGGGTGATACGGCTTACGATCTCAAGACCAAGCGCCGATGGAAAATCAGACTCGGTGAAAAGAGAAAGAAAACCAGTACGAAAAAGTGAGGCAACAGGATTGGCCCTAAGACGCCTGATTTGGGATTACCCAGCTCCTCTGAAAGAGCTATTTCCTCGGACAAGCTTCTGAGTTGGTGAATGCCTTGGGAAAAGGATAAGATGCGTAAGTTCTTTCTACAAAGCACGTTCTGCACGAACGTCCCGGTCGGGTCCCTGGCCGTAAAATTATGATTGCCAATCACGGCGGGTTGAATCATAATCGCTTTTAACAACACCCGCCACGCCTCTCCATTGGAAGCGCACCTCGGTGGGTTTTTTTATGTCTGACACCTCCTGGCCTTACGAAAAATCGCCCTTAAATATCGACGGTTATTACCGTCTTTCCGGTTATTTTCGGTCTTTCCAGAGCCCTGGCAATCGGGACCATATTTTGTTCAAGAGCTGAAAACAGCTATTTTTAGACCACTAATCCAAATATTTCAACATGATAGCCTGGGAGACCCCAAAGACCTGCACCAAAGACACAGCCAATGCCGTCGTGGTGGGCAACGCAGGCATTGAAAAAAATTTCAGAAAAAGCACAGGTGTGACCGTATCTGTCACAGTTCTATGTTATGAGAGTACGACAAAACAATGGTCCCTAAGTCCTTCGGTTCATAAGTTCGATTACGAACCTATTTAGACTTCGGCTGAGCTCAGTCGAAGCCCTCAGGATTTAGTGCTGCCCTCGGCCATGAGCTCGGGCCGAATGGAGTGAGCAATTGCTTTGTACTGATTCGATAAAATACGTCATCGTATTTGCGAATCGAAGCACTAAGCAATACTTCGGTACTACTTTATGATAACCAACCAATTCAAATCACTGACAAACATGACAATCTGATCCTCATCTAAAACCGCCGAACAAGGGGGTGACAGTATGCGGGGGGAACAATTAGCCAGGCAGTGGCGCATCTTACGGACCATCGAGTCCAGAAAGAATGGCGCCACTGTGGCTGAACTTGCCGCACAAGAAGACTGCCACTCTCGCACCATCTGGCGAGATCTGGCCGCCATCCAGGCAGCAGGTTTTCCGCTTTACTCAGAAAGGGGCGGCCACAAGAACCGATGGAACTTCGTTGAAGGCTACAGGTTCAACCTGCCCGTCCCTTTTACCGTCACTGAGTTGATGAGTCTCTATTTTTACAGGGACATCCTCCGGATCTTCAAAGACACGGTCTTTTATGAAGCCCTGGATGAACTCTTCCGCAAAATCAGGACCACCCTGCCACCCGAGAGCCTCTCTTATCTCAGGCGCATCGAGCAGACTTTTCATATCGGCTTTAAGCCTTTCAAGGACTACTCCCGGTTCAAGGAGATCATCAACCAGATCAACGAAGCGGTTTTGAAGTGCAGGGGCGTTGAGATGCGCTACTATTCCATGTCCTCCAAACGCGAAACCACCCGCAAGGTTGACCCTTACAAGGTCTGGTTCTTCAACGGCACGCTCTATCTGATCGGCTGGTGCCACGTACACAATGAAATCCGCATGTTCGTGCTGGACCGCATCAGGCTCCTCCACGTAACAAAAGAACGATTTGTTCCTCCTTACGACTTTGACCTGGACGAATACATGAAAGACTGTTTCGGCGTTATTCATACGGATGTGGAAAAGGTAGTCATCCGGTTTGACGCATCTTTGGAAAGATATCTCAAGGAAAACATCTGGCACCCCTCGCAGGTCTTCAAGAAAGGCGAAGACGGCAGCCTCCTTATGACCATGGAGGTCGGGGGACTGCGCGAGGTCACGAGCTGGGTCCTGGGCTTGGAGGCCTTCGCAGGACATTCAGTTTTGTTCAAGGTCAAGACAGGCGAGGATTTTACCCACAGGAATACTTTGGTATTTCGAGGACGAAAATCTGAGTCTGGCGCAGAGATTGAGCAAAAGGGGATGTTTTGCGATGGTCTCATTTGGGAGGCAGGCATAGGTGCTGGAGCCGGGGCATCTTCGGAAGGCTGTGGCACAAGAGCTTGTGGCTACGGCGGAGAAGTATTCCGAAAAGCCTGCGGTTATATCTCAGAGTTCAAAACAAAGAATGCCCTGATGAATAAAGAGATAGATGGCCGGAATATCGTCAAGCAATTCAATTGAATCAATGCATCGTTATGTGGTTTTCGATGTTGAAACAACAGGGCTTTCCCCTGGAAATGGGGATCGGGTTATAGAGATTGGCGCTGTTGCCATCGAGGACAAAAGCATTGTTGAAAGTGAGCAGGCAGGAAAAAGGCGGGCCGGTTATTATGTGACGTATCAGGATATTCTCCAGACGGTGTCTGGAAAATCAAAGTCCCGAAAATTCCAGACACCGTCTGGAAAATCTCAGCCTCACAATTCGCAGACTCCGTCCGCGGAATTGACTGTTCAGGCCATCTCAGAACGGTTTCCGCTCCCTTGGTCTGTCTATGTTCGACTCCTCTCCCTACCATGCTCCCTGACGAGAAGCTGATTGCGGAGGAATTGAAGAAAACGAGGAAGTTGTTGGAAGAAAGAGGCTGACGGCAAAGAATCCACAGCAGGCTTGATCCCAGGCTTTTTTATGGAGGGGAGCGAATGATTGCAAATCTGCCGACTGATTACCCCCGTCTGCTTGAAGATATCAAAGAAAGGATTCGGACAGCCCAGGTACGGGCGAATCTATCCGTCAACCGTGAACTGATTCTACTTTATTGGGGAATCGGGCAACTTATCTTTGAGCGGCAGCAGCGCGAAGGCTGGGGCGCAGGTGTACTTCGTCGCCTCTCTAATGACCTGAGAAACGAATTACCTGATGTCAAAGGTTTTTCTGAGCGAAACATCAAGTTGATGACCCAGTTTTACCGGGAATATCCGGCCCTCTTTTCAATTGGGCAACCGCCGGTTGCCCAATTGCCTGAACAATCTGAAACCGGCGCAAAAGAGCCGATGGCGGTGGCCCAAGATCAAACCTACGGCAAGACTCTGGCAAAAGTGCAACAACTGGTTACCCAATTGCCATGGGCGCACAACATCCTGCTGATTCAGAAGACAGCGGGAAAAATAAACTTCTACTGCAATGTCGTGGACGATCTGCTCAAACACGAAACCGACAATCCAACAATCGGCCTGATTCTCTGTCAGGACAAAAAGAAAGTGCTGGC
>JABXJW010000201.1 GCA_013375395.1 Desulfobacterales bacterium | reverse complement strand
GAGGGGACGTAAAAACAAGGAAACAATATGAAATCATCAAAGGATAAAACCAGGAACATGGTCAGGAAGAGCTATGCCAAGGTTGCCCAATCAGCCAAGTGTGGCTGCTCAGAGGAGTGTTGCGTTGGTTCAACAAGCCCTGTGCGAATCTTCGATTCAGGTCAAAAGCTTGGCTATACGAATGAGCAGCTCGCCATTGGGTTAGGCGAAGCCAATCTCGGTCTCGGATGCGGGAACCCTCTCGCCATGGCGGATTTGAAGCCGGGGGAAACCGTACTCGATTTGGGAAGCGGCCCTGGGTTTGACGCTTTTTTGGCAGCAAAAAGCGTGGGAGCTGAGGGACGGGTTATCGGTGTTGACATGACGGCGGAAATGATAAGCAAGGCCAAGAAGAATGACGAGAAACTCAACGTCACCAATGTTGAATTTAGATTGGGGGAGATAGAACATCTGCCTGTTTCTGACAATTCAGTGGATGTCGTGCTGTCAAACTGCGTCATCAATCTTTCACCCGAAAAAAAGGCTGTGTATGGAGAAATTTTCAGGGTCTTGAAGCCCGGAGGTCGAATCAGCATATCGGATGTGTTGAGTTCAGGATATCTCCCAAGGGAAATAAAAGAAAACCCTTCAGCATACACCGGCTGAATTGCTGGAGCAATCTCACCTGATGAGGTGAGACAGATTCTGAATGGACTGGGCTTTGAAGCCATTTCGATCACAAGGAAAGATATGAGTGAACAAATAATCAAGAGTTGGAACCTCGGAGAGGGAACAGAGCATATGGTCTTTTCTGCGTATGTAACGGCCAAAAAGCCAAGAGCAAAGGATTGAAGTAAATGAGGAACAAAGATGGACTAAGGTTTGCTGTGATTTTTTTGGCGATTTCCGGGATAATTTTTGGTGGAATCAGGAACACTGAATCAAAAGAGGCGCCCAAGGTTGCAAGCGAACATCGAGAATCTGATACGATCCCGGAAAGCAACGCCCCGGAAAGAAAAATCATTGTATACTATTTCCACGGGGCCTACCGGTGCCCTTCATGTTTGCAAATAGAGGCATGGTCCTTTGATGCGATACAAAAAAGTTTCGCTCAAGCATTGGAACAAGGGGCAATCATATGGGAAGCAATAGACGTTGACAAGCCGGAAAATAGCCATTTGCCAAAGGAGTATCAAGTTTCAACCCGAGCCCTGATAATTGTAGACACGACCGGCGCAAAGCAAAAACGGTATAAGAACCTTGAAAAGGTATGGGAGTATTTGACGGATCAAAAAGCCTTTTATGAATACGTAACACGGGAGATAAATAAATGTCTCGGAAATTCTGCGACCTATTGACATCACAAAGTTTTAGGTGACTAGCAAGTTGTACCACGCACATGCAATGACGGACACGAAGTGTAATGTTCTCAAGCCGTCAGGCGGAACCCTGCGCTCATGGTGGAATGGTGGAATAATGGGCTACAAAAGCAGAAAGTGGCAACGGGTATTCTTTTTATTCCGCTATTTGCGATCTGGCATTGCCTGCCTATCGTTGTGGCCGGCAGTTCAGGAGCCGCTGTCAGGGGCTTGCTTGAAAACAGCATCTGGCAAGGCGCGGGAAACTGGTTCCGCAAAGGAGCCGGCGCTGTCATTGGGGCTCTGGGCGCCTACTTTATTGTCAATCCATCTTTTCCAGCTTGAAAGTATTCGAGGAATGATTTGTGGGCAATTGCATATCTAAAGAGATGAAACTGTTTGGTCGTTCTCGAACCTGGCGGCTCGCTTCTCCGCTTCGCTTCGAGTCGCTTCCGTCAGGCTGGGTTTGGACTTTGCCCGATACCCGTGTCATAGTATCGGACGGCACCATTTAGCAGCCGGGCCATGCCCGGCACACAACATAACGCCGGCGAGCCGCCAGAAGCGAAGGGGGCACAATGACAGAGAAGAAATCGGCCCATCTTGGATCTGAAGTATGTAGATTGGGTTGTTGACTATGTTGAATAACTCAATTGCGGTTGCACACAGAATGGAGCCAACTATTCAGGAGAGCAATGGGGAAATAACCTGGGACAAGACACCATTAACCGCTGTGGTCAATCGCAAAATTCATTCGGATCCATTTTTCAAAGAAAACATCAATGAGTGAGTACGTGTCCCGGTCTCTATCCACAAAGCCCTTCTCTATCAGCGCTCCCAAAGCTTTTCGGAACGTGGGGGCGGAGCCAAGGCCATATTTGTACACAACGGCTCCTGAAAACAGCTTGTCATCCGGTGATAGGTTAGTTAGTGCCCATCCATAAATGAATCTTTAGACAATTGGCACTAGCGTAAGTTTCCAATTCAGAAATGAGCAATTTTTCGCAAGGTCAAGGAAATCAAGGGATTGCGCGGAGGCGTACATTGGTACGTCGCACAAGCAATTCCGCAGATTGACGCCGAGATTGCGGAAAAGGGCCATTTCTGGATGGAAACTAGTTAGAGCTATCAAGGCCTGTCTCTGGCCAATAGGTGGCAACTCCCACACACTCTCGTATCTGGGAGAGGCCCGGCTAATCGTAACACCTATTGCTTTGTCCAGATCCTCATCCCTTATGGCCGAATCCGAAGAAGTGATTTCCCAAAGACTGTGGGACACATACTGGACATAGTATGGATGTGACTCACACGTTTCCACCAAGCGGGCAGCCACCTGCCTGGAAAGCTGCTTTCCGGTCGTTCGGAATCGCTCGTAGACAAAAGCCTCGAGTTCTTTTGAGGAGATTTTACCAAGAGGAAACATCTTTGCACTTTGGTAAAAAGGTCTTGCGGGATCTGTAAATAGGTCAAATTTTATGAAAAATGTCGATAGAGTTCTGTAAACATAAGAGTTTGACATTGTCATGATGTATTATCACAAAATCCCCCCAGCCCCCTTTTCCAAAGGGGGAATTCATAAGGCAACCCGTAGCAAGCCACGGGGAATCACAAGCTAAAAGACCACAAAAATCGGATTTGATGTGATGGCGCCTATTTCTCCTTTTACATCCACGCGGTAATAAAGCTTTTTGCCTCCTTCAAAATAGTCATCTTTAAAATCTACCGTAAATGGGGTTGCGGCGTCAAAATTCTTGATGAGCTTACCATCCCTGATCAACCTTACGTGAATTTTTTGAACATTCTCGTCCGTTGCCAGGACAGCAATTCTCACTGCCACAGGGCCGGCGGCACAAATTTCATCTCCAGACCATCCTTTGTTCCCTGTGACCGGATCTGATACTGTGAATTCCGAAAGAATGCCTCTTTTATCATGGCGGCCATAGACAGCATACATCTTTCCGTTTCTTAATGCAGACAATATGGCGTCCCTCCTAAATTCCTTTAGCAAAAAAACCGTTGGAAACTTTCCTAATTTTTCCCCAGATTCCCCTTCTCTGTGATAGTCTGCAGCAGATATTCCCCAAGGCGGGTGCAAGCGTTCACCAGTACAATATTCCTGAAGCACTCTATCCCACTCACTTCCCGGTTCGGTGACAGTTATTTTGTCTCCGTGCAATGCCGCAAAGCCGGTATAGCCTCTTGATTCCTCCAAAACCTCGGGATAGGGCGGGGTGCTGACATGAATCGGGGGCTTCTCTCCCACCCCTGATCTTGTTTCAGGATGATTCCAAAACGTGACCCCGCCCTTTGCATTTACATAATCGATAAGGTGTTGATAAGGGGCTACCCCTTGGTCGCCATGATACTGGTCAAATGGAAAGTTGCTAGAGACGCAGGTGTCTATGACGAACGCAACCCCGAGAATAACCAGGAGCACTCCAAGTATTCGAAAGGCCCCCTTCCACCTGAACACAAAAAAGCCGATAACAGCGACCGAAACAAACAGTAAGACAGCCCCAATACGCCCTGCCGTTAACGCAGTGGGCAAGCGGTTGTGGAGGACAGGGAGATTAGCATAGTCCTGTGCTTTTGTGAGCCCCATAACCAGAATATGCCGTTCCCAGCCGTGTGCTGTGAGCCCTCCAGGCGGATTGCCTGTCCAGTAATAAAACGGCGCGCATTCAACTCCTGGGATCACAATCATCTCGGGATATTTGGCATCAATGTCTCTAATGGCATCCAGGTACTTTTGCGCACCCATTTGATTGACCGACGGCTTTTCAACCCTTGTTTTGACGATATTTCGAAACGGAAAGAGACCGTGTTCCATAGCCATCCGATCATGGTCGTTTATGAACAGAACGTTGAACCCCCGATTTTTTGCCAGCCGTACCAGAAATTCAAGGTCATGTGCCCCATCACTAAACGTAGTGCGAATATCCATTAGCCCGGCAACTTGCCGGTAATCCTCGCATGAGCCAATTGCCGCATTGAGCGACACCGTCAACAATGCAAGGCCTACAAGATATGTCTTTTTTCGCAGTTGCGATTTATTGTATTTCACAATTGCCTAATTTCTCGGTTTCCCCAACTCCTCATACAGCCTTTCCAGCTTGTTTAGCCTTGCAGATACATCAAAATCAGGATAGATCATCTGTCTTCCATGTCGGCCCAATTGTCTGGCAAAACCCTTATCAGCCAGCAATCTTACTATTCCGGCGCTCAGTGCCGCAGAATCTCTCGGAGGGACTAAGATCCCGTTTACGCCTTCTTTAACCAAATCCACAATACCTCCAACCTTACTGGCCACTATGGGTTTACAAGCAGCCATGGCTTCAACCAGGACCTTGCCCATCCCCTCATTGAGTGAAGGGAATGCAAAGATGTCAAATGTGTAGAGAATTTCGGCAACATCGCTTCTCCAGCCAATGAATATCATATTCTTTGTAAGCCCTAAAGCTCGTGCTTGTTCCCTAAGTTCTCCTTCTAACTTTCCCTCTCCGACAAAGACGAAGACCGTTCGGGGTAGCTCCTTGATAACGTCTTTTGCTGCTTCGACCAGATACCTGTGCCCCTTGATCATCACCAACCTGCCAACTGTTCCGACCACATCATAGTCTTCCGGTATACCCAACTCTGTCTTCTTGGCCTTGATATCCACTTTCAGATCGGCGAACCGGTCCAGTCCGACTCCACTGTAGATGGTTACAAGCTTTTCCTTGCGCCCCACCCGTTGCTCAATATAGTCATTTCTTTCACGGTCGCTTACGGCAATAATTTTGTCCGTTATCAGTGCGGATATTCTTTCGAGGATTACACAGACTTTTGTGAATACAACTTTGAAATAACCTTCAAACACATGACCATGGGGAGTATGTACGATAGTAGGAACTCTTGCCAAAAAAGCGGCCCAACGTCCCAGAAATCCGGCTTTTGAGGTGTGCGTATGAACGATACCAGGCCTTTCTCTGCGAAAAATCTTGAAGAGTTCCAAAAAGGCCTCCAAATCGTCGATAGGCGATATCCTCCTCACAAGAAACGGCAGATCGATTATCCTTGCACCATTGCGTTCTGCAGCTTCCACTGCCTTAAGGAGAGCATACTGTTCTTTCGGGCTCATCTCCGATTCGAGCGATGAACCCTTGACCAATATCACTTCATAGTGATCTTTGCTCAACCCTGAAACCAGAACGATGGTGTCCTCAGCAGAGCCCCCTTTGTCCAATCGCGTAACTACATGTATTATCTTTATTGCTCTGCTAAGTCGTGGCTGTGTTCCAATGCTTTTGCAGCATTTTCTTGTGTTAACTTTCACTAAAGAAGTCCTTGAAAAAGCTCCTCCAACAAATCTGTCTTATCATCCCAGGAATAATATGTTTCCACAAATCTACGACATTGTCTCGATAATGCTTCCTCCTGGTCTTTGTTGCCTTTCAATTTCAAGGCCATTCTAAGGATAGATGCTGCCATAGTATTAACACCCGTATCCGCGAGCAGAAAATCACGTCCCAGCTTCGCCAATATCTCTTTTGCCCCTCCTACGGGTGTGCCCAGGACCGGGATGCCGCATGCCAATGCCTCCAGGGTCACCAAGCCGAACCCTTCCAATTCCTTGGTCGGTAAGATAAAAAGATCTGCCATCCGATAATAACACGGAAGATCTTCTTCCTCAATAAATCCCACAAATCGAACAAACTTGTTCATTGAAAGCTCTTGCGCCAGTGAAATCAGGTCCTGTTCAAGAGGGCCTGTGCCTCCAATAACGAGATAGAGTTCGGGGACCTCGGGGACCACCTTGCTTACAGCATAAAGAAGATTCTCCAAGCCCATCCGTGCCACCAAATTCCTAACAGTGAAAAGGACAAATTTTTCGGGCGGGATGTTTAAGTCTTTTCGAATCGAGGTTCGATTCCCACGGGGACTGAAGCGGACTAAATCGACTCCACCAGGAATAATTTCAATCTTCTCCTCGCCAATAGCATGGTGATGTCGAAGCTTCTTCTTTGTAAATTCGCTTAGGACTATGATCTTATCCGAGTTTTCCAATATATTTTTTTCAATGGCCCGCCTTAGCCGCCAATTCATACCATAGAGCATCCGCCCAACCACGCCGAACCTCGCGGTGAGTTGCAAAGTTAGGCGCAATTAGAACGGCATTTTTTGATAAAACATGATGAGAAGAAGTTA
>JABXJW010000200.1 GCA_013375395.1 Desulfobacterales bacterium | reverse complement strand
TCGAGAGGGAATGCGCCATAGGCGTACAAGCCCTCCTGAGTAAGGTTAGTTAGCCGCTCAGTAGTGTAATGACTGAAGGCAAAAGCCGGAAAGGAAGATAAGCGAGTGTAGAATATGTAGACGTTTGCCATTTGGCATGATATATTGCCAAAAAATGGAGGACTATCATGGAAACAACATTAGACAGATTTGGAAGGGTCGTAATACCGAAACAAGTCCGGGATGATCTTGGTCTAAAACCGGGGGCAGTCTTGGAGATCGAAGAGGTCGAACAAAAGATCTTTCTCAAACCAATGCATGGGGAGCCACATGTAGTGACAAAGGATGGTGTATTGGTGTTTTCAGGTACTGCGATTGGGGATATCGTGGGGGCAATCCGCACTCATCGCCAAGCGCGGCTAAGTGAGATAGCAGCCAGGACAAGAAAGTGAAGATCTTATTTGATACTTCTGTTCTTGTGGCCGCCATTGTTGAACCTCACCCCATGCACGGTCGCGCCTTGCCTTGGCTCCAGCGTGCAAAGGCAGGAAAATTTGATTTCGTCGTTGCCAGTCACACATTGGCTGAACTATATGCTGTCCTGACGACACTTCCCGTAAAACCCAGAATATCACCTTCAACAGCATGGCGTCTTGTTCACGAGAATGTCGAAATTTCGGCCAAAATTGTTTCTCTCTCTTCGTCGGATTACAAGTCTACCGTCAAGCATATGGCGGATTTGGGGCTGAGTGGAGGCACCGTCTACGACGCTCTCATTGCAAAGGCCGCTCAGAAATCTAAGGTTGAGCGCCTTCTGACATTCCACCCGGATGACTTCACACGAGTATGGCCCGACGGAGAAGCCATTCTTTTCGTGCCGTGAAGTCAGTTGGACTGAAACCGAGCCTTGGGTAACCATTTTGACCTCGTCAAGGAAAGAATCTTACAATTTCACCGCCCCCATCTCTTACGCTGGAAAGCAACTACACGTGTAAAAGCCCGCCGCCTGCTTTGCTGTCGGGCCGTCCCCTGTCCTGAATGGGCAGTCTGGGAATTGGGGGGGTCTCAATCGCATCGCTTTCCCGCTGGCTGAATATATCAGTAACAGCGATTAGCAAATCGGTAGCCCGAGGCGAGAGACTGGCAATAACCCAAAAATACTCGCTGCTTGAAACATAAGTTGATAAGTTTAATACGCCCCCAAAACCGTCTGGATGGCTATAATAACCGATACGGATAGGCCCGCTTTGTCCATTCGCTCGCTGGATGCTCTGCTTTGAGCTGTTCGTATGCCTCCTTGAGAGGCGTGGGATCGTCTGCGCTCTTGTAGCGGCATACACCGCGCAAATAGACGGCTTCTGGCGCAGAGTCACTCTTTGGATATTCTCGCAACAGCTTGTCAAGGATTGCAAGGATTGGTGATTGGGTGATTGGGGTCAGGTTCCTCGTAGACCCAATAAACCTTGTGTCCCAAGTTGTCCTGAACAACCCTTTTGTCTAAATTTTGAGTGAATGACCGTTTGCATGGCAGGGCGTACCCTAAGTGACCAGGCCGTATCCCATAGCTCGATAGCCCCTCAGGCGTTTTTCATACATTCGCATGAGCATGGGGACATTTTGATCAACGTAATCGTATATGCGGACCTCCTTTTTGCCTGCGTAAAGACGGTGTAATCGCCCTGCATACTGGACCAAGGTCCCTTTCCACGAAACCGGCATGGTCAGGAACAGCGTATCAAGGCGAGCATCGTCGAATCCTTCGCCAATATAGCGACCGGTTGCCAACAGGACGCGCTCTTCGTGTTTAGGAATAGAAGCCATCCGTAGCATCACTTCTCTGCGCTTTTTGATTGTCATGCCGCCTTGGAGGACAATCAGATTCTTTGTGAACATGTTTAACTTCTGTGCCAAGATCTCCAGGTGGTCTTTACGTTCAGTAAGTATGATGGGAGAACGGCCTTCATCCAAGACAGCGAGTACATCCTCAAATATCAACTGGTTTCTTTTTTCATTTGATACTAAGGCAGAGTAAATATCTTGAATGGCGGCGTCCTCTTGTCCGAACGGCAAACAGAGGTCAGTTTCCCTGCATATGAGACGATGGTGGAGTACTTGCTGTGTCAATTGGCTTTTGGATTTGACCGCATACCTTATAGGACCGCACTGCATAGTAATGATCGGCTGGTGGCCATCGCGGCGATAGGGAGTTGCAGTCAGTCCGGTTACATACTTGGCCTTTACTTTCCGGAGCACTTGTTCAAAAGAAAAAGCGGAGACGTGCTGACACTCATCAGCAATCACGTGTCCATATTCACCAACTATGTCTTTGACTTCTCCCTTTCTAACCAGGCTTTGAAGCATGCCCACATCAATTATCCCTGTTCTGCTCTGTCTGCCACCTCCGATTTGTCCGATATTTTCGGGGGCTATGTCCAAGAATTCCTTAAGGCGGTCCTTCCATTGTTCCAACAGGGGCTTCCGATGAACCAATACCAATGTATTGAGAAGTCGGGCGGCAATGAGATAAATGCCAGCCACGGTCTTCCCGGTTCCAGGTGGGGCAACAAGGATGCCGATGTCATTTTCCAACAACGTTTCCACCCCCACCTGCTGAACACGGTTAAGATGGCCGCGAAAAGACACGTGTATAAGTCTTCCCAGGTTACGTTCATCCCTCAAGTTCAATTCTATTCCGTTTTGGTTCAGCAAATCTTTGATGTCGTCAAGGCAGCCTCTCGGCAAGGCAAGGTGTTTGGGAGATTCCCCGGCACACCATATTACCCTCGGGGTCTGTGCAGTGGAAAGCCGCATTTTTTGCCTTTTGTAAAACTCGGGATTCTGAAAGGCCGCAAGCCTCTTAAGCTGGGTCAAAAGTCGTGAAGGGACACCCTCTTTTTCCAGATAGATCAGATTACTGTAGGTAGCCCTAATCGTTTTTGGCAGTGGTTCCGAAATTCTTGCTTGAAAAGATATCTCGGCGGAAACCTTCCAGGGTTTGCCTTCTTCGTCAGAGGACCCGATACGAACACCTAAGACCCGTCCACTTCGGTTCGCCTCTCTTACCAGCAACGCCGCACTTTCTGGGGGCATACGCACGAGAGAGGCGAGGTATGCCCATTGATCCGATATGGTCTGGAAATTGTCGTCAACAAAGGTGGTATTCCCGTACTCCCTCGGCCCTTTTTGCAGAGGGAGTGCAATCAGGTTGCCAAATCCACCTTTGGGCATCGTATCCTGGATCGGAAACAGTCGATCATAGGAGTCCATGCCCAATTCATGACGGCGAGACATGGTTTCGGTAAGAAGGTAACACCCAAGCTGACGGGCTATTGATGCCTCAACAGGGGAAGAAAAGAAAATCCAAACATGGCACCCCTTGCCTGAACGAGAACGCTCCAGCGCTGCCGGAACCTTAAGAAGTCGGCACGTTTCCGAGAAAGCTCGTGCATCATCCATCCACGACTTCTTGTCAAAGTCTACGGCCAGAAAATAACAGGTCTCATCTTGAAGAAGCGGATAAACGCCAATGGTGATCTTGCCCTCAAGGTGATGCTTTATGACTTTGTCCGTAACCGGATCAAAGTCACGATTCGAACAATCACTACATTTGACCTTTGGTTTGACGCAGAGATCTGTTTTCCATTCATTCCTACATGCCGGGCTGTAGCCTTTCTTGCCAGTCTTTTTGCTTTGCCAGTATCGCGGATACACATCTTCCCGGCCTCGGAATAGGCTTCGGAATAATCGAATTTTTTCTTCAGGCGGCGAGTCTTTGGTTAGAGACGAGCCAAAGGGTAGGGGCGGCTCTTTGATGACTTCATTCTGAGAAAGAGACGCCAGTTCATCCCGGAGATTAACCAACACTTCAGCAATCTTGTTTTTTTCATTATCAAGCTCTGTGAGACGAGCTTCAGCCCTGGCTATCGCTTCCACAAGGGATTTTCGGTCAGTCATGCCCACTTATGCCCCTATGGCACCTTTTATCTCGCTTACGATAGACCAATATCGCCAGTACGGGAGAATGGTGACCTTGAGATTTTCTATTTTTTCAATCCTGTCCTCGTTCTTTGAAATGACAACCGCTTGTTCGGATTTGAAGCGTTTCATAAATTTTGTTAAGGGCTTTAGATCTTTCATTCTGATCTTTTCCCTGATTTTGATTTCAACGGGTAATACCTTATGCTGACTCTCTATCACGAGATCGACCTCTTCTTTGCGCGGGGACCGGTAGAAAAACTGTGCCTTAAGAAGGTTGGCAAAATAGCCTTCAATCAGAGGATGATAATCAGGCTCACCCGGCCTTAGCGCTGACACGAATCCGGCATTGGAGAGATAGATTCGCTTAAGCTTCTTTTCACTGGTGAGCCGATTGCTTGAAAAATTGTACAACTTAGTTACCAATAATGAATAGCCAAGGTATGAAACATAATTCGATATAGTGCGCTGGTCCACTCTTAGGTCATTGCCCAGATTCCTATAATCCAGATACATGCCAGGGATGCTTGCAATTATTTGCAGCAATCGGAAGAGGAGATCAGGTCGGTTTATGGTAAAGGCCTCGGGAATGTCTTTAAAGATAACGCGCTCAAGCAGACTTTCTCTGAAATACTTCTTAAGGGCAAAGTCATCGAAATCTACAGCTTCAATGAACCCGCCTTTTTTGAGATAGTCTTGAAAGAGTCCCATTATTTCAGTCTGATACAGCTCTTCTCTTGTCTTATCGATCCGGATATCCTTAAATGCAATGAACTCATCAAAAGAAAAGGGCTCAATACAGAATTCAAAAAAACGACCCGCAAGGCTCTCCTTGATCCCCTTCTTGAGAATAAGGGCTGCCGATCCCGACAAAATGATCTTAACATTAGGGTAACGGTCATAAATGATCTTAACCTTATTGAACCAGTCATCCAGTTTTTGAACCTCATCCAAGAGGAGATATGTTCTTGCTTGTTCATCCAACCCCTGTCTTAGAATTTCCTGTTGATAGATTTCGAGAAGCTTGCTTAGGCTATAAGCCTGTTCATCAAAAGAAAAATAGAGTATACGAAATGGTTCCGCGCCCCCCTTCCTGAGCAAATAATCTATCAATTGGTACATTAATGTGGTCTTCCCGGCGCGTCTTAGCCCAAAGAGGATGATGATTTGTCTGTAATCCAAGAATGAAAGTATCTGGTCGAAAATTTCGCGCTTTTTCCCGGTTTGACCCCTGGGAACACTTGAAGTTTTCCACCATGGGTTGAACTCATACAAAGGCATGCAATAACTCTCCAATGTAATTGTTTTTGAAATATAATATCATTACAATGTCATTGAAATGCTGTCAAGGCTTTTCCCTTGAATTGCAATGAAATGCGTTCCGATTCAGAAGGTAACGCTTTGGGGCAAGGAGGTCCAACCATTTCGGGTGGGGACCCGCTCCCGCCTGCCAGCGCCACGCTCGCCGTGTAGCTCCAATACATACATGGCAACCTGCCCCCCAGTGCCACGTATGCCCGCATTGAAGCTGTCCGCTGTACCAGGCGTTGGCAGGGGGAAGGGGACCAGGGTCGTGACGGTCATACGTTTATGCGTTTCCGTTCGGAGCGAAATATGATACAGGCATCGAACATGCTGCGAAAAGATCGTATCGAGGCACCGGGGGCGCTGCATAACATCCTGATGGTAGGTGTGGGTACGATTTTGGTAAACCCGTCAATCGTGTGGCGGGGCTGTTCGATATGAAACCCCGAAAGATTTTGTTCCCTGGCAAGCAAGCGCAACGTGTAAAAGTCCGCAGCCTGCTTTGCTATCGGGCTGTAAAGGAACTGGGGATCAGTACCACGTCAATTGCCAACAAACCTGGCACGCACGAATCAATCGTCAGCCCAAAAGCACCGGCTTCTCGATATCGAGAGAAACGCATGAATGCATGGACGTTATTTCCCTCGATAAATCCCCCCTTTCCCTCCCCTTCTTCACTGTGTAATTTCTACCCACTTTTTCCCGCCTGTTTTCCTTAAAATTGTAACCTTTTGTAACAGTTGGTCTTCAAAAGCAACCCGCAGCGGCCCAATACAGGCTATCGTCCTGAAAATCCTTGACAAAACAATAAGTTGCTGGTAGCCTCCCTTTTGATTGAGATTGCTCAATAATCCGTTAACCCCAATGATAGGCCCGACGCTTCGCGCGGGTCCATCCACGCGGTTGGAGTCAGACACGCTAAAGCGGCTCCTCACCCGCGCTACGATAAGAGGGTGCCATGCACCGATTCGTAAGACCCCGTTTCTCAAAAAGAGAGCGGGGTTTTGTGCTTTCAGCTTTGTAATATATTGGCTATCATCAGAAAAGCGCAAAGCACGTTCAACACGAACGTCCCGGTCGGCGTCCCTTCCGATCAGCCAGACTGGATACCCCAGGTGTCCTTCATCATGTGATCATACGCGGTATAGAACGCGGAAAGATATTCAGAGATAACAGAGACCGGAACAATAGAAGACCCGGGCAGAGGCAAGGAGCCTGCTGTTTTACTGGGCAGTTCGTGAGTTAGGGTTGAGCGGGACTTCGCTG
>JABXJW010000199.1 GCA_013375395.1 Desulfobacterales bacterium | reverse complement strand
TCTCCTAGGGAATTCCATCGGCACAGACCGGCGCGTAATAACCAATTTCGGCGCCCAACGTATCATCAAGGCCACATACGATTACGCCCTTAAGAAGAGGAGAGAAAGGATTACCTGCGTCGATCAGAGCAACTGGCTCTTCAGCGACAAACTTTTCAGGAGCATCTTCCACGGAGTCGCCGAGAGGTATCCCTCGATGCGAAGAGACTTCAAACACGTGGACGTGACGGCCATGTTGCTGGCTCGCAACCCCCAGAGCTTCGACGTCATCGTAACCCCCGACCTTTACGGAGACATCCTCTCCGGCATCGTAATTGGGTTCATCGGCGGCGTGGGGATGGCCCCATCAGCGTGCATAGGCGACAACTTCGCCTTCTTCGAGCCCGTCCACGGGACGGCTTGGGACCTGGCGGGCAAAGGAGTCGCGAACCCGATAGCCTCCATACTTTCGACGAAGCTCATGCTTGAGTGGCTCAGGGAGGAGGATGCAGCCCAGCTAATCGAGAACGCGGTGATGGAGGTCCTCGCCGAGGGCAAGGTGCTGACCAGGGACATCGGCGGAGAATCGAAAACCTCAGAGGTGGGCGACGCCATCGCCGCCAAGGTCACAGAGATGCTCTAAGTCGATTCAAGGCCTATAGGCGTCATTCGTCTTTAACTTGATATTGGATTTTACAGGGACGAAACATGCTATTCGTATCACAATCGTAATCTCCAAAGGATCATTCAACGGGGTCCCTTACTTCAAAATACGGTCTTTGAAGGGATTAAAGCTCTCGCTTAAGTTAAAATAAGGTGTCATTCGATATCGTGTTGGTTTCCATGAGGCTCGTCGTGTACGGCCCCAATAGGTTAGGATGTCTTCAGGAGGATGGTTCCATCGTCGATCTGAACCTCGCGTACACCGCCCTTCTTGACCGAAGAGGTTTAGCTCGGCCCTACGCTCACGCATGCTCTCACCTGCCAGCCGATCTGCTCGGCTTCATCAAGGAGGAGCCCGCGATCAGGGCTGCTGAAGAGGCCGTCTCCTTCGTGGGAGGGGGAGGCGTTGAGGGTCCACAAGGAGAGAGGCTGATCTTCAAGCCAGGGGAGGTAAAGGTACGCGCCCCCCTCCCCAGCTTTGCTTCTCGAATCGCCATGGCAGGTGCTAACTTCTACGACCACGCCGCCGGCGCTTACGCCATGATCCGAGGGGTGAAAATCACCGTTGAGGATGTCAAACGGGATGTGGAGGAGGGGCGGGCCCCTCCTTGGGGGTTCTGGAAGTGTGCGAGGAACGTCGTTGGCCCGGATGAGCCTGTCATCTACCCTGCCAGGACGGAGCGATTAGATTATGAGGTAGAGGTCGCAGCCGTCTTCGGCAAGAAAGGTAAGGATATCCCCGAGGACGAGGCGATGGACCACGTCTTCGGTTACACCATCCTCAACGACATCAGCGCCCGTGACCAGGCCAACGACAGGGGCTTCTTCCTCGCCAAGAACTTCGATACCTCGGCGCCGATGGGCCCCTGCATAGTGACCGCGGATGAGGTAGGCGACCCCCACAAGTTGGGTATGAGGCTTAAGATCAACGGCGTCACACGGCAGGACGGCTCCATGCGAGACATGATCCGAAGATTCCCCTTCTGGATCTCCTACCTGACCCGGGACATGACCATCTACCCCGGGGACATCATCTGCGGGGGTTTTGCCTTATCGATGCTTGTGCCGGGCCTGGTGATGGTTCTGCTAGGGGTATCGGTTACCTGCACGGGCCTAGGGCCCTTCATGGTCGACTCCTTCGGCCAGGGAACCAAGACCCTAATCGAGGTGATGGCCTACATCAGCGGCGGGATTCCCACCATCATAGGGTCCACAATACTAGTTAGGAAATGAGCTTTGACTTCTATCTGGGTTCCTCTATTAGATATCTATATTTTTAAACATTCGCCTAAAAATAGTGTGGCTTAATTCCGTGAGACAACGCACACAAGAAATCCTTCCCAAATGCATCGCATTTTAATATAGTTCCCAGTTGCCGCGCCGAGGTAGATCAAACCTGGAGCCGGAGCACGCGCGGCCAGTCTGTTGTGGAATCGAAAGGTTATCCAATCGATACTTGCAATGCAGGATATTTTGGTACCTAGTATGATTGATTAACCGGAGCGCGCAAAGCGTTTAAACGAATTACAATTTTGGAGATATGATTCGCTTCAGCTTATTATTATGCCAACTGAGGAATGTAACTTTAGGAGTGTTTATTGTTAAGAAGAATTCAAACGCAATATAATATCGCGTGAAGTTCTAGATTTGGTAGTTCGTCTAGTTCAGCGAGAAGCGGCTAAGCTGCGTTTCTTGTCAGTTATGTGGTTTAGTGGCACTCGCATCACAGCTAAAGAGGGGAGGGAACCGCGCGCGAGCGCGAAATCATGAAGACATCCAACAACAAAGCAGTTTAAATCCTAAGAAAAATACTCAGACCCATCATTTCTAAAGACGCGCGCATCGTTAAAGCAAAGTTTTAAATAATTTTTAGATATTTTAATATGGAGGATTATCGATGAAAAAAGTGAAGAGGTTAGAAACTGATGTTTTGATAATTGGTTCAGAGGCAGCTGGTGGAAGAGCAGCTATTGAAGCCGAAAAACATGGTTTTAAGATACTTATCATCACTAAGGGTTTAGTTGGGAAGACGGGTGTAACGATTCAGACGGGACTAACTATTAACGCGGCGATGGGATTTAGAGATCCTAGGGATAATCCAAACATACATTTTGAAGATACAATATGCTCTGGATTTGGGATAAATAATCAGAAACTCGTTGAGATGGTCACTAGAGAAGTTCCAGAAAGAGTTATGGAGTTGGTTTCATGGGGAGCGAAATTAGACAAAGATGCAGATGGTAAATTCTATCAGTGTCTCCAACCAGGGATGAGATACCCACGCTCATTTTACACTCGTCGCGTCGGTAAAGAAATCGTAACAGGAATAAATAACAAATTGAATAAGCTTAAGAACATAACTATTCTAAAGGATACTTTCATTACAAAACTTCTAAAATATGACAGAATGATTGTAGGAGCTACAGCAATTAACCTCAAGAACGGCGAGTTCATTGTGATAAACGCGAAGTCTACGATATTGGCTACAGGGGGTGCCATGCAAATGTTCAGTTCAACTCGCGCTTCATTAGATGCTACCGGAGATGGTTATTCCCTTGCCTACAGGGCTGGCGCAGAGCTGGTTGATATGGAGTTTTTCCAGTTTTATCCAAATAATGCAATAGAACCTGAATTATGGCCGGGACGTGGCGGAGATAGAGCTAGAGGACGTGCTCCAAGCTTACCCTATCACAGGTTACATACTCGATTCTACAACAAGCAAGGAGAGAGATTCATGAGGAGATATGACCCCTTGCGAATGGAACATAGTCCTAGGGCCATTATGGCTTGTGCTATGGCAAAGGAGATAGCTCAAGGTAGAGGTACTAAACACGGGGGCGTATGGGCTTCTATTGCTTACTTGCCCAAAAACGTGATAGACCAGATGTTAGAGACGGCCCCATGGGCCGCAGGTCATATTAGAAGCGTTGAGAAGTGGACCGACCCTAGAGTAAACGCTGTTGAAATCCATCCCGTAGCACATTATTACTGTGGAGGGATCAGGATAAATGAGAAATGTGAAACAAGCTTGGAAGGCCTTTATGCAGCGGGCGAAGTTACAGGCGGTTTTGATGGTTCAAATAGGATGCCGGCAAACGCAATATCAATGTGCCTAGTCACAGGGCATCATGCAGGTAAAAGCGCAGCAGAGCGTGCTTCAATCTTAAAGAGTATGCCCTCTATTGAGGAAAGCCAGGTTCAGGCGGAATTCGACAGAGTATTCGGATTACTCAATGCAGGTGAAGGCCCAAGAGCGTATAAGATAAAAATAGAATTGCAGGACCTGATGGAAGAGTACGCTGCCTCATGGAGAACTGAGGAAGGGTTGACAAAAGTTATTCAATGGATAACGCATACGAGGGAAGAAGTTATACCAAAATTGCGCCTTCGAACTGATACTAGGATTTTTAATATGGAGTGGAAGCACGCATTAGAGATCTGCAACCTTCTTGATTGCTCTGAGATGTTATCTAGAGCCGCTCTAATGAGGACCGAGACTCGTCCGGCCCACCAAAGAGGCGACTATCAATATCCAGATGACAAGAACTGGTGGAAGAACATCATAGTTAAGCTTAGGAATGGGGATATGCACCTCGAGACAAAACCTATAGTAACAACTCGCCTTAAAACAATAGAAGAAATAAATAAGCTGATGAAGTACGAGGCGGAAGTGGAGGCGATGCAGCCTAGGTGGTGGCTCCCATAAGCGAGAAAAAGTTTGTGGCGAAGGTATTCAGATTCGACCCTTCGAAGGAAAAAGAGCCCAGGTATGAGACATATGAAGGTCCCCTGGTTCCTCAGATGAATGTTATGGATGTTTTAAGATACATATACGAGACATATGACAACTTAGCATTCAGGGTTTCATGTGGTGGAGGCAGCATGTGTGGGATCTGCAGGATAAAAGTGAATGGTAAGGTAGGGCTTGCGTGCACTATTCCCGCAACAGAAAACATGACAATTGAACCTGTCGACAAAGATAAAGTCCTCAGAGATCTTATCGTTGAATCATAAATATTACACTTCCTCCCATTTTTTAATCTCTTTTTAAAATCTAAACAACTAAATGAAAATAATTCTACCTTTAAGTAAATTATTCATTTACAGCGATATCTCTTTTAAAATGCTTACCATTGTGTAAATACGAATATAAAAAATAGGGAAGCCCTTCCTATGGTTTTTTAAAAGATCCCTGATTAGGGTTTATCGATTGGGTCCATTTCGTTTATTACTTTTATTAATTTAGCAAGCTCTTGTGCGATGTACTTTAGGAAATTCTCCCCTTGCTCCTTAGTTGCTGTTGTTACATCTCCTTGTGCTCCGGTCCCGGCGTAATATGCCTCTCTAAGTCCATCCATCATCACGGCATGCGCGCGCACTCCGCTTTTAAAGGGCTCCTTGTATGCCCATGAGGTCACTATGGGCTGGCTTGATTCCATTCCACCCCGCAGTTCTCGAGGAAAGACTGATTTGGTTGCCCATTCCATATGGACAAGCTCTGGGCAAATGGCTAAGTCCATAGAGGCTTCATGTGCCCCAGCGTGTCCTTCTAAAAATGGTTTTTCCGCCTTTAAGAACTTTGGTTTGATGATACTATACAGCCTGGAACGGTTGAATATTGAAACTAGAACGCCGTAGTCTTTTTGGAGATGGTAAGCAGCATTCCACATAGCAGATTCCTGAGGTGGACCAGTATGCCCTACGTTAAGGATTATTTTCCTAACCCCATGCGCTATTATGCACTCACTTATGTCCAATACAATCTGTGTCAATGTCTCTGGCTGAAGCGACAGGGTGCCGGGCCAAAACATGTGATGACCGGACACCCCAAAAGGAATAGGTGTCGTTATGATTACCTTTATTCCTTCCTTCTCCACGATAGCCGCAGCTCTTTTCGCGTAGTCGTTGGCTTCCAACGTATCCGTTCCCATCGGGAGGCAGCGGCCGTGTTGCTCAGTGGATCCTACGCTTATAATGGCAATATCCGTCTGCTTGAAGAGTTCCACGGCCTCGGTGTTCGTCATCTCAAAAAGGTTCAAGGGCTTTCTTATACGGGATTCGATGAATTCGTCCATTAAATTACTCTCCATGTTTTAATAATATTTTTTCTTTAAATGTTTTTTGTTTCAGATTAATTTTATTTCGAAATAAACCTATACAATTTAGCAGTAAAATAGTTCTAATTATAGCAGAATATTAAGAATATAATAAATGAGCGTCATTGAACGCTAGAACGTTATTTTTCCATGAAATTATTCAAAAATGGTAGCAATATACCGAAGAAACTAATATATATGTTAATAATAAATTATATAAGCTATATTAAATATTTGAGTTTTATGATAGTTTTTACTGATTCAATGTTAAGAACTCTGTGAGTGAAGTAATCTCCTTAAGTTTTTCTAACTGATCTACTACATTAAATAATTTATCAGTTTTTTGTTTACCTAATATAGGTGTTGTAATATTCTTAAACTTTTTTATGAGTTCATCAAAGCTTCTTTTTTTTCTCAAATCAACCCTCTTAATGTACTTACTTCCGTACTTTGTCTTCACAGATACTTCGACTGGGGTCTTTGGATAATATTTTTCGAAATCGTCATTAACCCTGATCTTTTTGGCTAATTTTAAAATTTCAGGGTTCTTTATCGCCTCCTCAGAGAAATCCTCTAATGTAACATTGCCTTTCATCAAAGCAATTGCCGTTACATACGGTAAGCTGAATTGAGCATCTTGTATCGAAACGGGTATTGTTTTATAATAAGACTTCAACACGTGTTCATTGGTTTTGATTTCAACCTTCTCGATCTCATCTACCAAAAACCCCCTCTGACGACTTAGATGAGACGCAGCATCGATAGCTAAATGTAATCCAGCACAACATGGATAAAACTTGAAGAA
>JABXJW010000198.1 GCA_013375395.1 Desulfobacterales bacterium | reverse complement strand
TACCAGATAGTTAAGGATATATGGATTCGTCAGGCCCAGGGCCGGCTTTTATCAAGCTTGTCCGTCCGTCCGCGGGTTGTATGTGACCCGGCCAGGTTTGGAGATGATGAGACGGTTATTTATTACGCAGAGACCACCAATATTTTAGACCAGAAGATAGGGGGTCAGACTTCGGTAGTTCAGGTGGCCTCTGATTTGATGGATATGAGTAATAAGCATAACAACTGTCCTATAGTAGTTGAGGAAGATGGAGTTGGTGGCGGTGTGATAGATAATCTTAATGCTAAGGGCAAGGCTCCGAAAGTCTTTAGGGCCAACGGTAAGGCCAACAATAGCGAGAGATTCGGAAATCAGCGCGCCGAGGCATGGTTTGGTATGGGCAAGCGGTTTTCCGATGGCCTGGTGGAGTTCCGTCATAAGAATATGAGCCGTAACGACTTGACGACCTTAATAAACCAATTAACAATTCCCCGCTATAGATTGAAGAATGGTCGGATTTTCGTGGAGAACAAGGACGATATCAAGAAGCGTCTTGGCGGTTCTCCCGATAGAGGGGATGCTTATATGCTCTTGGACTGGTCATACGATAAAGTTCCCTCCTTAATTGGAGATGATATATGGTGGGACGAAGACGAAGGCGTACCCAGCTATGAGGTAATGAGTGTGTTATGAGTAAACCCACAGACGAATATTACGTTAGTTACGTTAAAGACCGCCAGAAAGAGGCTGACGATGCCGTTAAGCCTTTGAGACAGCAGTGGAAGGAGTTGTGGCAGTTATATCAGAACAAGCAGGACTGGTCTAAGAAGCTATCCTGGCAATCGAAGTGTTTCATCCCTAAGATATTCATGTTAATAGAGGCGGTGAGCGCCGAGATTAAAAAGGCGGTTATTCAGCCGAAGAAACTATTTAAGTTCGAGTTGGATGACAGCGAAGAGCAGGAGGCCATATCTCGAATAAATGAGCAGATTATCGAAATAGACGGCAATGACCCGGGCGCCGCTGAGATGATAGGTGAATTGAAGACCCAGATACAGAGAATAGAGGACAGGATAGAGATACGTCGCAAACGAATGGTTCAACGAGAGAAGGTTTTTAAGAAGGAACTTCTCAAATCAAATCTTGCCAATATCTATTCGTTGATGATAAAGACTGCTTTTTTATTGGGAATAGGGGTTCCAAAAGTCTTATGGAACTCGAAGAAAAAAAGGGTAAAGCTTGAGAATGTTGATATGTTCAATTTTTCAATTGACCCGACTTTCATGCCCTTTCAGGAGGATAGGCCCAATTACAGTATCGAGCGGCAGGTAATGCCCCTCGCGAGACTGAGGAAATTAGCCAAAGAAAATGGTTCCAAGTATCGCAAGAGTGAGATAAAAAAAGTTGAAGATGACGTTAAGAAACTTGAGAAGGAAGCTGAGGAAAACCGCAGAAGGGGTTTAGGACAGCATGGCCGTGCCATTCGCCAGGTAGAAATTTTGCAATTCTGGGGCGACGTGATCCACGAAGATGATAAGATAGAGGAAAATGTTCTTTTAATAACTGCCAATGGCAAGTATCTCATACGCAAACAGAATAACCCATTCAGGCATGAACTTCCACCATATATTCCCACCATGCCGATTCCATATCCCCATCGGGGTCAGGCGGGCATAAGTCTTGTTCAGCCAATGGCCAAGTTACAGTATGCCTATAACAACATAATAAATATGTGGATAGACAACCTTAATTTCACGGTTAATAAAGCATTTACCTTTGATCCCAACAAATTACAGTCTCCTAAGGAGATGACGGCGATATATCCCGGAAAGAAGATCGCCGTTAATTCGGAAAATGCTGTTCAAGAGGTTGAAGTATCTCCTTTGAAAAGAGATTCTCTTATGGTCTTGAACCAGTTAGACCGTGAGATGCAGGAGGGAACAAGAGTAACAGAATCAGTATCGGGGATGGGATCGAAAAAGAAAAAGACACTCGGAGAGATAGAGCTTAACACCGTGCAGAGTAAGAGTCTTTTCGAGGTGATAGGACGTGATATAGAGCAGAACTCTCTCAAACAGGTCTTGGAAATGTCTTATGATTTGTATTCTCAGTTCAAGGGATGGGAAAAACGAGAAGGAAATTACAATTTCATAGTCGGGGGATTGTCTCTTATTATTACCCAGCAACAACTTACAGAGAGAGTGGGTCAGGCTTTGGGTATGGCAATTCAGGCTCCTGATGTTTTGGGTCAGTTGACCGATATTCAGGACTTGTGGAGAAGGTTCCTTACGATATTTAATCTGCAGGATGCTTACAAAGAGCCGGATTCTCACGTCCAGCAGTTGCGTCCCGACCAGATACAGGCCGTTCAGGGCAAGGCCGAACAGGATGCGAAACAAACTGTCTTGAGGATGAGTCCAGAGCAGATAAGGCAGGCAGTATGATAGTATGTGAAGTGGAATTTATTGAAAAGCCGTGTGTTAAGTGTGGCGCACCTACGATAAACAACCAACTTATCGGGCCGCACTGCGGTTATTGCTGGGAAGTTAGGGTATTGAAATACGATACGGGGAAATATGGCAACCAAAGCGATATTAAGAATTGAGGCAAGGTTGGACAATCTTGTTTCAGTGATAGGAAAAATAGAAACTCGTGTGAGGGCATTGGAGCATGGGTTTGTTTTTGTACCACCAAATAAGGAGACAGATAATGGCCAAAACAAATGTACCGATGGAGGCCGAACACAGTCAGCATGTGGACAGGCCGAAGCAAACGAAGCCGACAACGCCGGCGATAAAGAAATCACCGGGCAAGCCGTCCCAGAGCCGCAACATCCCGATACGGATGGGAGCGAACAGGGTATGGAACAAGGTAAGACCGAAGAAGGGTGTAGCCGGGGCAGGAATAAGCAAGCAGAGCAAGATAGAGAATTTCGCAAAACTTACGGCGGTTCCTGATATCAATTATGATAATAAGACCGCTCATCTTGCACCCGGGGTTCCGAATAATTCGGCCACACAGAAGGGTTATTTGCCCGCCGATGCGAAGCCGAAGATAACAAGAGGTGGTTCTACAGATATAGGGACGGCCAATGCGTATCCAGCCGAGGCTCATACGACTTATGACTAAGGAATGGAATAATGCCGTGGACAGCAGCAGACGCCAATAGACATACTAAGAAGGCCAACACGCCCGAAAAAAGGTCGTTGTGGGCGAGAATAGCCAACGAACGCTTGCGCAAAGGAGCTTCAGAGGCCAGTGCGATAAGGCAGGCTAATTCGGTGATAAAGAATCATGGAAAATAACAAAGAACAACAAGCAGACTTAAACCAGCAGAAAGCTGAAGGCGATGCTATTCAAGAGATGATTGCGACTCGCGGTTGGAAGGAATATTTATATCCCAAATTATATAAAAGGCTGGTTTCTTTAAGGGTAAAATTCCAGAACGCTAATGAGTTAAAAGATTTTATAACTTGTCAACAGGCCATAAACGCGATAGAGAATTTGTTTAATTTTATTGATGCCAGTATTGCTCTCGGCGAGCAGGCGGCAGAAATATTAGAGAAACAAAAGAACAATGCAAGGCAAGAGATAGTTGAAGGAGGATGAAGAACTAAACTAAAATAAACGCCAAAAGACGCAGGCACAGGCGAATTAGCTAACGCCGAGTGCTGTACCACGAGCCTGTACAGAGGCCATCGGGTAAAACTGGTGGCCTTTTTCTTTTGGCATAAATTTTTAGCTCCGGTCGCTTGGGTAAGACGAAGCGCCGGACATTAAGGAGATGTAAAATGTCGGAAGAAGACAAAAAGGCTGAGGATCAATCGCAGAAGGGACAGGCTTCCGATGCGAACGATAAGTCTAAAGAGGATTACGAGGCCAAATACAAAGAACAGCAGGCAAAACAGGAAAAATTGGTCGAAGAGCTAAAAAGCGCCAAAGATATGCTCGATGCGGTTACTCCATATGTTGACTGGGAAGCCGCTCAGGGCAAGAAGGAACAGTCTGACGGGTCTGAGCCGGAATATCTCGACAAAAAGACCGTCGAGGAAATGCGCCGTAGAGACCGCGAATTGACCGAAAACGAACTGCTCGAACTGCGCTTTGAGGTGGCAAATCCCGACCTCAAGGGTGACATTGACCTTGTTAAATCCAAACTTATGAGCCTGCGGGTCAAGCATCCCAGAACCGATAAGCGCAAGCTGTTGGAAATGGCGGCTGATGAAGCCCGCAAGCACATCCAGAAAATCAAGGACGAAGCCCTTGAAGAGACCAAAAAGGCTCAGGCCGAAAAGGAAGAAAAAGATGCTTCGGGACTTGATGCTCAGGGTACTACATCTTCTAAATCGGAAGAGCGGGGACAGACCGATGAAGAATACTTCAAAGAGCGCAGCAAAGACCTCGCTCAAAAGAAAGGACAGCAGTTAGTTAAAATGTAGGAGATAATATTATGGGCGACCAGATGTATTTGGGGGCCAGTGCGCAGGGTGGTTATTTTACCAATCCCCGTTTGTCTCAGCAGTTGAGATACGCATTGAAGCCCTTATGTAAGTTTCGTCAGTTCGTCGATATCAAGGAAGCTTGGGGTAAGGGCAAAGGTGAAACGGTTTACTACGACAAGATTTCCAACATCTCTACTGCCGGTGGTACGCTGGTAGAGACTAACACTATGCCTGAACACCAGTATGATATTGGTCGAGGAACTATAACACTTTCTGAATTCGGTAATTCCGTTCCGTTTACCGGCAAGCTCGAAGCATTGTCGATGTTCGATGTAAACGACCCAACTCAAAGAGTCCTTCGGGATGATATGATGAAGGTTATCGACAAGGCGTGTGGGCTTCGGTACAAACGTACCCAACGTAAGTATGTGTGTCTGACGGGTACTACGGGTACGTGGGAATCAAGAGCCGATGCCGCCGCTTCGACTTTTGCAACGAGCAATCTCGCAAAATCCGGGCCTACTGTATTTCACCTTGAAGAGATTGTGGACTGGCTACGAAAAAGCAATATCCCTCCTTATGACGGCGAAGATTATGTAGGTATCTTTAGCGTCCATGCTCTTCGGACGATTATGCGGGATTCGGACTGGACGGATGCGGCAAAGTACGGCGACCCCGAACGGTTGTTTGCCGGTGAATGCGGAAGAATACGAGGTGTTAGGTGCATTAGAGAGACGAATTATCTCGTCAATACCCTCGGTAGCTCATCCGGTACGAATAACCTCGGAGAAGGTGTTATTTTCGGTGCGGAAAATGTCATCGAAGGTATAGCCGTTCCCGAAGAGTTGCGGCAGAAGATTCCGACCGATTACGGGCGTTCAAAAGGCTTGGCCTGGTATGCTATTCTTGGATGGCGGAAGTGCTACAAGGCTTCGGATTCCGGCCAGGATGAACATATCGTACACATAACTTCAACCAAGTAATGAAAGTGGGTGCGATATGGCTTACGATGCCGAAAGATATAAGACGAAGATACCGGTGATGGATATCCGTGCCACGTTCGCGGGTGACTTATTGGGTACTACTGCGACCAATACCAACTCACAGACTTCGGTGGGAATGAGAGACCGGATAGAGTTTTTCCAGAAGATTAAACTCACCGGGTTCAAGGCTTTGCCGGAAGTAGCTCCCGATTGCGGAGCGCACGCTACCAGTATGACCAATTACTGTGAGTTGATGCTGGGGACGCTTGTTTACGCAAGAGCTTCTGTAGGTACGGTGGCTGGGGTTTGTGCTGATGGAACGATAATTACCGCCAACGTAGCGGCGGGTACTGCTATGAATATACGGTACTCTCATACTACATGGGACGGTACGGTTCAAACAATGGCTCCTGGTGCGGTATTGTGTTCTATCGAGTACCAGGAAAGATTCTAAGGAGATAATTATGTGGGCACCGGATATGCCGGGGGGTTACGAGTCACGTAAATGCAGGTACAGAGTGGCTTCTTACTGTAAGGGTAGAGGCTTGGACTTGAATGCGAAGAACGAAAAGATAATCAAGGACTGTATAGGAATTGGAACTCAAGGTTCGGCCGGAGACATTTATATAGATTTGTCCGCGAACGACTCATTAAACATATTTTCCGACAACAGTTTTGATTATGTTTTCGATGCTCATCAGCTTGGTAATTACATAGCCACCGATGCGGTTCTTGCGGAATGGTGGCGTGTAGTCAAGCCGGGCGGAGTTCTAATTCTGTACGAGCAGGACAGGGATTTTTACCCCCATGTAGGCACATCCGGTGCCGATACTAGGAGAAGAAAAGACTTAATCTGGCAGGATGTGTGGGATATCTTGAAAGGTTTTAAGAACGCCGAGTTTATATCAGCATCCCGCCACGGAGATTCCAATGAATATTCATGGCAACTTGTGGTCAGGAAGGAATTCGCACGAACCAGAAAGCCTGATGAGAAGATTTCCAATTATAAGATAGAAGGTTGCATGGCGTTTCCCCGTGAGAAAGTCACTAACAAAGAAGCTTTGGTTATCCGTTACGGGGCCTTGGGTGACAGCTTGTGGGTAACTCCGGTTTTGAAGCAACTCAAGAAAGAAGGTTATTACGTAGTATATAACTGCCCTGAATATTCGGCCCAGGTCTTACGGGAATGTCCTTATATTGATGAA
>JABXJW010000024.1 GCA_013375395.1 Desulfobacterales bacterium | reverse complement strand
CGCGCTGCCACTGGCTTCGGACCTATCCAGTAGCTGCAATCGTTGGGCGATTATCTCTTTCGTCTTCCGCTTGTTACCTTCATTGTCTTCCCATTCGTTTGTGCGAATGCGTCCCTCGATGTACACCTGACCGCCTTTGGAAAGATATTCTCCGCAGATTTCTGCCAAACGGCCCCATGCAACGATGCGGTGCCATTCTGTCTGCGATTGTTTCTTCCCATCTTTGTCGGTCCACTTCTCCGTGGTCGCAAGGCTGAAATTCGCCACCGCACTTCCATTGGACGTCTGTCTTACGTCCGGGTCTGCACCAACATACCCAATTAACATTACCTTGTTTAAACTCGCCATAATAAGCCTCCTTTCTTTTGCGCTCGGCATTTTGCCTGAACGCTGTTTAGTGTTTTACCCGGCATCCCGCCTGGGTGTAATTCGTCCGCCATCCCGGCCGGACGGTCTAAAAACAAAAAAACCCCGATTGGAGTCTGCATCCCGCGTCAAACCGCCATAGGCGGATGTTCCACTTCTCGCCAGGGACGCATGTTCCACAATCAAGGTCAGCTTATGCAGCTTTTGACTTTATTCATTCGGCCTCCAGCCTGAACGAAAAAAAAGCTAAAAGCCGCTATTATCAGTGTCTTGCGCTGCTATTCGGCATCCTGCCCAAAGATGGCTGCGTCAAAACACACTTGTGGTGTATGAATTCCTTACTTCCTTTCAACACCGCGTGCGCCGGTTGCCCTCCGAAATCGGAGCTATTCGCCACATGAGGCACTGCGTTTCCCGAAAGGTGGAAAAGCAGCCCGTTACCACGCTACTCGTTATCGGGGCGGTTACGAGGGCGACCTCGCAAACTCCGTTGTTCCACACTCATTCTGGCTATGAGGTAGACCACTACCATCGGCATTCACAAATGCCAGAACATACCGAGGGTATCTTCTGCATATATAATAGCCACAAGGTGAAACCTTAATTGAGCGTAAACAAAATGAAGAAACATTGGATCATATTCAAATTAAACTATGTTCCTAGCTTTATTTGGAATTTTGTATCCCTTCTATCTGTGAGCTATGATTCTTCTTTTGGATCTTCATTTTGTTTACCCTTCGGAAAGCCGATGACACCCCATCTCCAGCGTTGTCAAGAGTTCGCAGTAGCTTACTACGGCTTCACCCTTTAACGCCTTGGATCTGGGGCATCCTCGACTTTCGCTCAACTAAGGTAAGATTTTCACTCTTTGTTTATAATTATTGTGAGATGTTTGAAGAACTTATCAAAGACATAGGCTTGCCGAGCGATATAGTGGAAGCCTCCCTTGAGATCGCGATCACAGAGAGTATGTCCATCTGCCTCGACCTGTACGACTGTGATGTCGACCTGAAAAACAGAACCGCTGTGGGCGTCTTTCGCGTATCACGGGATATGAGCTTTGGAGAGGCTCTGTTTTTCAACAAGAGCGTGGTTGGTCAGGATATCGTTACGGTAAAGTTTGATTTTGCCAGTTTTCCAAGGCGGGTGGTGAGAAAGTGCAGTGAAATATTCCCACGTGTGCTGTTCGATATGCAAGCTTCAGCCAGATACAGGGAGTGGCAGTCAAAAAGACGAACGGCCGTAGACGCCGTTGTGATTCACAGCACGAGCCGTGAAATTACACTCGACCTGGGAGGCCAGCTCGGACTCCTCCTCAAAGAGGAGTGGGTACCAACCGAGGTGGAAGAACGATATCGAGAGGGAAGGCCGATGTATGTTTACGTGCTCAGAGTGGAAAGACATCAATCTGCAGTGACTGTGTTCGTGTCACGCCAATCGAGAAATCTTGTTGCCGCCTTGTTAAAACAAAGACTCCCCTGGCATGGTTTTCAGTGTGTTTACCGAAAAGCAGGTTCTAACTCCGTAGTTGTTACCGATTGCCTACTCGATGACAAGTCCCTGGAAGCTGCAAAAAAAGATGTGGAAACCGAACTCGGGGAGCGAATCAGGATTAAACATACCAGCCCGAACATTTCACAAAATCTTTCGAATAGATGAGATCGTTTTCTCTAACTTCAAGCCATTGTAAGCTCGTGATGGACCAAGTTTCTGGTGACGATTTGTCCCGTTTAATGTCTATGTTTTCTATTCGAAGAATTTTACCCTACGGGCGAGCCCGAGGCATCCATTTTCTGCGTTATCGAAGGCTCGCAGTAAATGCTTACGGCTTCACCCTCGAATGCCTTGAAAATGAATGTCTCGAACTCGTGAAATATCCAGGCTTGATCAGTCTATAAATCCCGTAAGTAAGTCGCCAAATTCCACACCGGAATAGCCGATCAAGGCACATGCTGCCTACACCGAACCTGAACAACAAAAATAAAAAAGAGAAAAACAACAGCGGCCCTCGCGCGCGTGCGCGCGTAGTCGTAGTATTTGTCTTATATATAGTCTAAAAGATAGTCTAAGCGGAGATTCCGCTTAATTATTTCAATGGGTTAGACTGCCGTTCTGTCCCCCAGGCACAATAGTTCTGTCCCCCAAACACAATAGTCCTGTCCTCAAAACACAATAGTTCTGTCCTCAAAACACAATAGTTGCCTGACGCCCGAAAATTTACCCCCATGGCTATTATAACTATAAAGACAACAGCAAAATAGAGCGCGAGGTGTTTCTATGTCAGAAGGGTTAAAACAAGACATGAATTTTCTGGAATATCCCCTGTGGTTTCAGAACAGCAGGCTGGCCACACACCAGGATGATGGTTATGTGTGGCGGGGCAGGGACGGTTTTGTTTACCGGACCGGTTACAAACCTCCCACCAAGACAGACTATATGTTTCTCTGTTACCTGCTTCTTATGAGCCAGCAGGCGGCTTGGCAGAGCGAATTAGAGACGACCCGCTATGAGGTTGTGAAAGCCTGCGGGATGGTTCCGGGTAAAAAGTGTTATGACCGTCTTGAGGATTGCCTGACGCGGTGGAAAATGGTGGGTTTGGAGTTCCGGGGCATATTCTATGACGGTAACGAGTATGACATCATGCAATTTGGAGTCATAGATGACTGGGATATTCACAAGAAAAGTAAGAAGTTACGGGTCAAGTTTAATAAAAAGTGGCTGCTTTGCATTAAAGAATCGACATTCTTTAAGTTCCTGGATCTTAAAGAGATTAAGCAACTTCATTCTGCCTTGTCAATCCGGCTCTATGAAATTTTGATTAAGACTTTCCAGGGTCGGGATGTGTGGAAAATAGATGCTGGTAAGTTGGCCGGGAAAATACCACTGGCCAAGAAATATGCTTCGCATATCGTTCTCAAAATCCTGGCTGCTCTAAAGCAAATAAATAAACATACATCGCTGGATGTATCTTTAACTGTCCGGCACCCGGAGCGTGGCAGAGCCGTCCTAATTTTTAAAAAAAACAAACCCGCACTGAATACGAAAAAACAAAACGAGACGTCTGATGACGTGCAGGAAAAAGCAAACGAGGTTCTCACTCTTATTCCGAATCAGCACCGGAGCGACAATACAACGGAACTGGTTTCTTATTGGGTGGAGAAACGAGGCTTCGACTATGTCCGCCGAAATATCGAATACACCAATGAACGCTCATGCAAGCAGAATGGCTACCGGGGGTATCTTGCCAATGCTTTTGAGCAAGATTGGGCCGGGGAGCACCCTCGGCAAACAAACTCGACCCATAACATTCAAGAGGGCATGGCTGTCGAGTACAAAGGTGATCAGTACCGTGTAGATGCAATGGGATGTATTTTCCTGCCTGATGGTGCGTGTATGCCGCCGGGACTTGTAAGACAGAAGCTCGACGCTGGGGAATTCAAGGTGATTAGCTGATGGAACAAGGCAAACATGCGCGCAAAGGAAATCTTGATAAATAAGATCATCCAGGATCAGGGCATTTACCCCCGGTTCAACACGGATACAGAACGTGTAAATCTGTTCTCTGAGTTACTTGATTGCGGCACCAACCTCGGCCCTGTCAAGCTGGTAAGGGGGGGCGGTTTTTATATGCTCCTTGACGGCAATCACCGGTTGGAAGCTTTCAGGCTGAAAGGCCGGAAGAAGATATCTGCACATATCATGCAGGTTGAAAAACGTCACTGGCGGCTGTGGGCAGCCCGTTTCAACAATGTATCGTCCAAGCCCTTGAGTCGCAAGGAGTTGCACAAAACGATCCGCGACGCATGGGAGATTGACGGCATTCGGGACACACAGGAGATCGCGCATGAGTTGGGGTGCTCGGAAAGGTATGTCAGGGGTGTCCTGCAGCCCCTGAGGCAAGGAGAGAAGGAAAAACTGAAAAAGAAAGTCCTGGAACTTAAGAAAGAGGGGCTGTCTGAAAGAGAGATAGCCAAAAAGACAGGAAAACCAAGGACAACAGTCCAACGTATCATCTTAGAAAGGGTGGCCCAAAACGGAACAGTTCCAAAATGGGCCACCCAAGAAACGGCAGAGAAAGGTGAAAATATCGAGGAATCAGCGCCAGAGCCATCTGAGATCGACTCCGGCCCGGCATTATCGGAGAATTCTGTCGATGATTCCGGCAAATCGCCCAATAATCTGCCTGAAACCACTGACAAACCACCCTCTGTCATACCTGAATTGGCGAAGTATGGAACCTGGGAACCTGGACAACAGGAGGTATTGCGCGCCCTGGAGCTTGTCCTCGCAGACTGGACTCTTAGGGAAATTTCAGCCGAGCTTCATCAACCCGAGGTTTCAATTAGAAATTCTGCTGCTGCTCTCATTGCCCTGCACCAGGCACAGTCACCTCATCATCCATACGAGGGAAAATCCGTCGACGACATAGCTGATGGACTTGGGATGAAACCTCAGGTTGTGGCGTTTCTGGACGAATTTCTTACTTATATGCCAGGGATTTTTCCGACCCGAGAAACGGTGTTCTATTGGCTGCGCAAAAAAGAGAATTTCCCGCCCTACCGGACGGAAGACTGCCCTGTTGGCAGCCTCATAGATATCATGCGTTATGAATCCATATACTGGAGGTGCGTCAACGATAAGATCAAGCCCCCCTGGGAAGAGGAAAAAGACGAGGTTCCTAAGTATGAGGAGGTTCCACAGGAAGTAGTAAAAGGTTTTCAGCAGGCTACGGAGTTCTTCCGATTCGTGACTGACCTCGCTCAGACCGGCGCGCTCGATCTCGTAATGAGTGAGGTCATGCAACGATATAACATCCTCTTGGTTGTCCAGAATGGACTTCGGGATGTGTTGAGGGGACATACAGGAGCTTTATGAGTGCTCGAAAGACAAAGAGTCGAGAACACAGTAAGTTTCGTTAGTGCCCGAGCAAGAAATGCCGAATTTCCGTTGCTGTATGCGACATTAAGGCCGCGCAAAACAAGGTTTGCAACCAATGCCTTAATACATGGCGGCAAAAGTCATGGAGGGTTCTTTGAGTCTGAGTACATGCACATAACAAGTCTCCTGCACCAGGTCGATCCTTTGATTCAAGCTATTGCAGGTTCGTACCGGGATACCATATCTTGCTATGATTACGACGACTTAGTGCAGGAAGGCAGGCTCGTAGTACTGGAAGCCTTGAGGAGATACCTTAAGAAACACGTCGAAATTAGCCCGGCGAGTATCTCGTCCTGGGTATTTATCGCTGTTGATAGTCGGCTCAAACAATTGGCAACCAATGGAACTAACATGCTTTCATGCCATGCATTTGATGAAGATAACAGTGGGGACAACGGCAATAGACCAGCATGTGCCCAGCCGGATGCAGGTCTCTGCCGGCACGTTAGCCATGTATCCAGCTTAACGCAAAATAACGTTGTCACACCCTCGTTACAGGATTTTCTAACCACACGTGACGTGGCCGTCAGTATTGACCGTACCACGCAACGGGTAGTGCAGTTGCAGAAGGATTTTATTAAAGACTGGGAACAGTGTCTGGAAAAGAAGGGAGGAGAATAATGGGAGAGGAGAGGGTAACTAACGAACCTTCCCGGTGGGAGGTAATGGCAAGGGAGAGGAACGCCAGGGTGATTATGTGCAACACGCCTGACACGTATTGTCTTACCGATCTGGCAAGACACGCTGACAGGTGTGTACGCGCACTGCGGAATCGTCTGCTGATTACTCTGTCGCCGGAGGAGGTGATTCCTCTACTGGAGGAGTACAAGGCCATTGTTTTGAACCTCCACGAAGTGATCGAAAAAATGTGTGAAGCCGCAGACTTGAATTATCGTGTCCCCCGTTCGGTCAAGCGCCTCCTTGACGGAGGCGACGAGAGTGACCGGAACGAGGACAAGGATTAGAACGGCACTGGGGGCGGCCTTTATTTCAAACACTTGAGCTTGAATTGTATGGAGTTGGACCGAAGCGATATATCAATTCTTGCTGACCTGATTGCGAGGCAAGTGACAACTACAGTAACCGATTCCGGGAGATGGTATCCCAGATCCAAGCAGAACAATTGCCCTTTTCAAAAAAAAGATCTGCAAGACTCAACGGGTTTGCCCGAGCCCATCCGCATGCGAGGCCATCAAGGGTTGAGGAACTGAAATGAACAAATCATCAAATAATTTGTGGCCCCGATGGCTTAAAATATCCGCTGCGTGCCAATATGCCAGCCTGTCACCCAAGACAATAAAGCGGATGCTGATAGAGGGACAACTAAGGGGAGACCGAACACCTGGGGGCCACTGGCGAGTGGATAGAGAAAGCATTGACGAATATTTTGAAGGCGACAAAAAAGCGGTTGCAATCGTAAGGAATCTTTGTCTATGATACTGACTATGCGACTCTTTACGCAACGTGATATATATTACGTTGAGATCAACGGCAAACGCCGGTCCCTGCGTACCAAGGATAAGACTGTGGCCCGCAGGCTTCATAATCAGATAAAGCGCGAATACCTGAAGGGTAAGGTTCATCAACTCATTGGAAAATGCACAGTCACACTCGGCCAGTACCGGGATGAATTCCTGAAGTGGGCAGAGGATGTGCAACCCACCAAAACTTTTAAGGCGAATCGTTTAGCATTGAATAAGCTGGTTCATTATACCGGCGAAACGATCTCCCTAGAGCAAATCAGCCAAAAGCATCTTGACCAGATGATTGCCGATTGCAAACGTAGAGCTCTTGCGGTTGCTTCCATCAACAATTACATTCGCCATGCCAGGGCATCCCTCAATAAGGCTGTCGATTGGAAGTACATTAGAAGCAATCCACTTTCAGGCGCAAAGGAATTCCCACTTGAAAAGCGGCCTCCTGGGTTTCTCAGTCGTCAAGAGGCATTAAGATTCTTGGCAAGTATAGAGGATGTGGATCTCAGAAGGTTTGCCGCCGCATTGATTGCAACTGGTCGTAGGCGCTCTGAATTGTTCAGGTTAAGGTGGGAAGATGTTGACCTTGAAGGAAATCGCTATCTTGCGAGAAAGACCAAGAACCACCTCAGCAAGTGGTATCCAATTAATGCAATGTTCAAATCGATCCTGCTAATTATTGGGCCAAAAAAGAACTGTCGCGTTTTCGATAGGTGGCTCCATCCGGACACAATCACCCACCTTATCAAGCAGGTTCTCAGGGATGCAGGCTACGGTCACCTCAAGACCCATAGCCTACGCCATACCTTTGCCAGTCTCAAGGCGGTAGAGGGGAGGAGCCTCAAGGAGATTCAGGAGCTTTTGGGACATACTGAAATCAAGACAACACAAATCTACGCTCACCTGACGGAGGACCATCTTGCAGAGGTCGCAGAGATCAATTTGGGACCGATAGATCTAGGCAAATAAAACGCAGAAATCCGCTCCAAGCCCGCTTCATACCTGCCTAACCCCCTGAAATAAAAGGGGTAGGCAACCGATTACGAATCAGTTGCTCTACCCCTGAGCTACGCCGGCATCATCTGATAATTTTGTACTTTGTTTCCCCATAGAAATCAAGTGCGATTTCTTCCGCCCCTCCGGACGCTTGCCGCTCAAGCCCTTGAACAATAGATGTTTGTCCTATATGATATAAAGGTTTGGCTGGAATTGGCCTCCGGCCTCTCCGAGCTGTAGGCTCTACCCTCCGGGCTGTAAGACCTACGGGCTGGAAGCGGAGCCGGAGGCCGGAAGCCGTAGGGCCTGCACCCCGGAGGGAATGTTGGAACAGTGGAATGATGGGATGACGGCTTGGAAGCGGCCGGCATAAGGCCCAGGGCGCAAGGCATACGGGAAAAAGCTTCGTGTCGTGTGCCTTATGCCTTGCGCCTTATGCCGGTTTTGTTGCATGAAGGAGACGGATCGATTGTCACTGAAGGGTGTGAGTGATGCAAAATCTCCCAGACATGGACGTTACATGAAACTACTGGGCCATTCTATTTCCGATCTGTTAAAGACGGTCCGCAGTGCGGAAGGGAGGGTAAACTGCACAGGCCTTTCCGGGGCCGAGCAGGCTTACCTGCTGTGCCGGCTGCATGCGGAGCTGAAGCGCCCCATTGTTGTCGTGTGCGCAACAGCAAAAGAGGCGGAACTTCTGGCCGCAGATATTCATTTTTTTTCAGGGAAAACCAACATTCCGATCATCACCTTTCCGTCCTATGACATTTCTCCTTACAAGCCACTGTCCTATCACCCAGAGACCTCATGCCGGCGGATCGGGGCCCTGTATCGGATGATGACCGCCTCTCGGGCTCCCATGATCATCACCACGGTTTCTGCTTTATTGCAAAAAGTAATGCCCAAAGCGGCCCTGTCCCGGTTTTGCGAATATTTCCTGCCCGGAGAGGAGACCGACCGCGAGGTGCTTGTTCAAAAATTGATTCATGGCGGGTACCAGGAGACCGTCCTTGTGGAGGAGCCCGGAGATTTTGCCGTTCGAGGAGGCCTGATAGATGTCTTTGCGCCCCTTTATTCTGATCCTGTACGCATTGAATTCTTCGGCGATATTGTAGAGTCCTTGAGATCGTTCTCAGTACAAGACCAGCGTTCCTTAAAAGCCCTGTCGGAGTTCACACTCGTTCCGGCAACAGAGACAGTGCTCGAGCCCTCCGAGCTGGAAGACATTGTCGCGCGTGTACGCAGGCAGGGCCAAGCCCTTGAGATGCCAGGCCTGGCCATAGAAAAAGTCGTTGAAAGACTCAAAGGACAAGAGCAGTTGCCCGGAATCGGCGGGCTCACGTCCCTGATTTATCCCTCATTAGATACCCTGTTCGACTATCTGCCGGCACAAACACTGCCTGTCCTGATAGATCCTGCCGCCATTGAAAAACTCGCCGTCGAAACCGAAGAAATACAAACCAAGAGCTATCTTACCGCCAGGGGGGACGGTCGCCTCTGTGTGGAAGCCGAAGCCCTTTATCTCGCCTGGCCGCAGGCAGAGGCCGGCCTGGGCCGCGGCGCGCATCTTTCCTTCAAAATGGTCCCGGTTGCAGGCAGCACCGGGGCCGCCTGCAACTTTTCTGTTGAAAGGAACGATCTTGTCACACAGAAGCTCAAGGCCGGAAGGGACCCAGAGGAATTGATGCGACCTTTGGCGGACTGGATCGACCATGCCGGTGAAAACGGCCTGGCTCCATATCTGGTGTGTCGGACCATTAAGCAGGCTCAGCGCCTGGAAGAACTTCTCAGGCCGTATATCGTCCCTTTTCAGCACCTTGATTCGTTCCCGGCGCCGGCCGAGGCTGAAAAGCGCCCGAGCATCTGCCTGGGCGAGCTTTCCTCCGGGTTTGTCTGGCCAAGGGAAGGCATGGCCGTCATAACCGAAGACGAGGTCTTCGGCCCCAAGCGCAGGCTCCCAAAGGCCCGGAGAAAAGAAGCAGGAACCCAATGGGTTTCCTTCCAGGAACTGAAAACAGGAGACCTTGTTGTTCACACAGAACACGGCATCGGCCGGTACGGCGGCCTGATCAAGCTTGAGGTGGCGGGGATTGCCAACGACTTCCTGCTCATAGAATACAGGGACCAAGACAAGCTGTACGTGCCTGTGGACCGCATGAACTGCGTGCAGAAATACGCCGGGGTGGACGGTATTGAGCCGCGTCTGGACAAGATGGGGGGAAAATCTTGGCAGCGGGTCAAAAGCCGCGTGAAAAAATCGATCCGGAAGATGGCCGGTGAACTTCTCAAACTCTATGCCTGGCGTAAGGTTCAGAAAGGTCATTCATTTTCTCCGCCGGAACGGTACTTTCGGGATTTTGAAGCCGGCTTTGAATATGCAGAAACACCTGATCAAAATCACGCCATCGAGGAAGTCTTGGCAGATATGGAAGCTCCGGTTCCCATGGACCGGCTGATTTGCGGCGATGTGGGTTACGGAAAGACCGAGGTTGCCCTGCGGGCTGCCTTCAATGCGGTCTGGGACAACAAGCAGGTGGCATTTCTGGTCCCAACAACGGTGCTTGCCGAACAGCATTTTCAGACCTTCAAGAAGCGCTTTGAGCCTTACCCGGTTGAGATAGAGACACTCAGCAGGTTTCGCTCTGTCCGCCGGCAGCGAGCCATTGTGCAAAAACTAAAGGAAGGCAAAGTTGACATTGTCATAGGGACACACCGTCTTTTGCAGAAGGATGTTGCCTTCAAAGACTTAGGTCTGGTGATTGTTGACGAAGAGCAGCGCTTCGGCGTGGCCCACAAGGAAAGGCTTAAACAATTCCGCCGTTCAGTGGATGTCCTGGCCCTGACCGCCACCCCTATACCAAGGACCCTCCATATGTCCATGATGGGTGTCAGGGATCTGACCGTCATTGCAACGCCGCCCGAGTACCGGTACGCCATCAAGACCTACATCTGCCCGTTTGACGATACAGTGGCCGCAGAGGCAATTCACAGAGAATTTCAACGGGGCGGCCAGGTATTTTTTGTCCACAACAATATCCGCACCATCTGGGCTATGGCCGGTCGCCTTCAAAGCCTGGTTCCGGCCGCCAGAGTCGGTGTGGCCCACGGGCGCATGGATGATGGGGAGCTTGAACAAGTGATGATGCAGTTCTTGCATCACGAAATCGATCTATTGGTATGCACCACCATCATAGAATCAGGCCTCGATTTCCCGGCGGCCAATACCATCCTGATCAACAGGGCCGACAAATTCGGGCTGGCCCAGATCTACCAGCTCCGGGGTCGCGTAGGCCGGGCGGACGAGCAGGCATATGCATATCTTTTCATACCGCATGAAAGCGCTCTTACCAGGGATGCCCAGAAGCGCCTTAAGGTCCTCATGGAGCACAGCGATCTTGGGTCCGGTTTTCAGATCGCCTTGAGCGACCTTCAGATACGGGGTGGCGGCACGATCTTGGGGCCCTCCCAGTCCGGGCATATCGCCTCGGTCGGCTATGAGATGTACCTTCAACTGATGGAACGGAGCATGAGCGAGCTGAAAGGAGAACCTGCTGAAGTCGAACTCGAACCCGAGATCGTGGTAAACCGCTCGGCCTTCATCCCGGAAACCTATATATCTGATATTGATCAACGCATGGCGACTTACCGTCGCCTGGCAAGGATGACCGAGCCGGCCGAGGTCGAAAACTTGCGTGAAGAACTGCGGGACCGCTTCGGCCAGTTTCCGGAAGCCGCAATCGCCCTTTTTGAAAAGATCGTGCTGAAGGTGCTGTGCAAAAAGATAGGCATCCAGCGTCTGGACCTGGCCGCAGAAAGCGTTGTGTTCACCTTTTCCGAAAATACCGGCGCAAAACCGGAAAAGATAACGGCCCTTATACAGAAAGACCCGCAGCGATTCCGGCTCACGCCGGACCGTGTGCTTCAAGCAAGGGCCTTGCACGATGTGTCCGCCGACCCTATGGAGGCCACCAAAAAGCTCTTGCAAGAACTGGCCTGACATGATAGCAAATTATTTTTTATCGCCCGACCTGGGCGGCGTGACAACGGATCGAAAAATGACAAACTGCAAGAAAATACTGATCGGATCTCTTATCTTGTTCTTCCTTGTCTCCGCTTGTTCCGACGAAAATGAAAGCGGCGAACATCAGGCCGTAATCGAGGTTAATGGTCATGCGCTGACACTGGCGGAATTCAACGAGTTCTTTGAAGCAGTTAGAACGAGCTATTCCAAGGGTCGAACTAATGACGGCGCAGGTCTTCGCGAAGCGCGCATTCAGTTTCTATTACAACTCCTTGAAGAGATGATCATTCTCAGGCGCGCAGAAGAACTCGGTCTTCATGTCTCTGCCGAGGAACTGGAAAAGGCCGTGCAAAACATTCAAAAGGATTACAGCGAGGGAAGTTTTCAGGAGATGTTTATCAAGCAGGCCATATCTTTTAAAACGTGGAAGACAAGGGTTGAAAGACATCTCCTCATTGAAAAAGTTGTCTTCCAAGAGCTTCTGGAGCAAGTCTCTGTTACGCCGGAAGAGATAAAGGCCTATTTTGACAAGCACCAGGAGCAATGGGTCCATGGGGAACAGAGGCGAGTCTATCACATCTTGCTGCCCAACAAGAAACTGGCAATGGGTATATTGAAACGGCTCAAGAAAGGTGAAGACTTTGCCACCCTTGCCCGTCTTTATTCCATAGCGCCCGAGTCCAAACAAAGCGGGGATATGGGATATGTGGAGCGCGGTCAACTACCGAAGTCTCTTGAGACCCCCGTCTTTGCTCTATCAAAGGGCAAGGTGAGCCGTGTGATCAAAACACCCTACGGTTATCACATTTTTAGGGTGGTAGAAAAAAGGAAGGCCAGCAAGCCGAGTGTTGACGACTGGATCGACAAAATAAGGGAGATCATCAAAAAGGAAAAGATGGAGGCGGCCTACGGCCCGTGGTTGGCCAGGCTGCGAACACGGTATAATATCACGGTAAACAAGGAAATTATTTGATTGCACTATTCCAACATGGCGTACAAGGTTGCGCAAAAACATTACGCTTCGTGCCCACTATTCCAATTGGGGCTAAGGCCCTAAGTTCAGCTCTCATCACGGCTTTCATACCGCTCTGGCTGCTCTTTGCGGCCCCGGCAGCCTATGGTGAACTGGTGGATCGCATTGTGGCCATCGTCAATGATGATGCCATCACCCTTTCTGATCTGACAGAAGCGCTTGAACCTTATGCCAGGCAAATACGTGACTCCCTTTACAAGCCGGAACAAGAACGTAAGATGCTCTTTAAGTTACGAGAGGATATCCTGGCCGGAATGATCGACCAAAAATTGACCGATCAGGAGAGCAGGAGACTGGGGGTCTCAGTTCATGAAAGCGAAGTGGACCAGAGGATAGAACAGATCAAGCGAGAACATTTTCTTGCAGAAGAAGAGCTAAAGAAGAGCCTCGCAGCCGAAGGCTACAGCCTGGAAGAATATCGCAAGCAGATCAAGGAGCAAATGCTTCGAATCAAGCTTATCAACATTGAGGTCAAATCCAAGATCGCCGTTACCGAAAAGGAAATCCGGGACTACTATGAAAAGAACAAAGAAACGTATCAGGGAAAAAATAAATATCACCTTCGCACTATCCTGATAAGAGCGCCTGCTTTGGCAACGGCCGATCAAAAGGCTGATGCCGCAAAAAAGATGGAAGTTGTTGTAAAGGAATTGGAGGCCGGCGCATCCTTCGACGAGGTGGCCAGGCGGTATTCGGAGGATGCCACGGCGAAAGAAGGCGGAGATTTAGGCCTGTTACGTCTTGAGGAGTTGTCGCCTGAATTCAAGGAGGCCGTCTGCTCAATGAAGGAAGGACAAACAAGCCCGGTCGTGGAAACCCCACACGGCTATCAGATCCTAATGGTTCAGGAGATCAAGCACCTGCCCGGAAAAACATTGAAGGAGGCCAGAATAGAGATTCAAGAAAGGCTGTATCGCGAACTGGTAGAGGAAAAATACTCAGCCTGGCTGAAGGGGCTTCGAGAACGCGCCTATGTAAAAATTATTAGGTAGTGCCCATCCATAAATGAATCTTTAGACGATTGGCACTAGCGTAAGTTTCCAATTCAGAAATGAGCAATTTTTCGCAAGGTCAAGGAAATCAAGGGATTGCGCGGAGACGTACATTGGTACGTCGCACAAGCAATTCCGCAGATTGACGCCGAGATTGCGGAAAAGGGCCGTTTCTGGATGGAAACTAGTTAAAAGGTGCTGTGAAGTTCTAAGTAAGAGGTATAAGTTGGCATTTATTTTCCCAATATGTGTGAACTTAGATACCCAATGTTTCATGTTTGATCTCTAGTGTGCTGCACCTAACCCTTCGCAATAATAGTATAAGTGCCTTAACAGCCCGATTTTGCATATTTTTTGCAAAGATAATTCAAATCAAACTATTAAAGGAGGTTGCGATGAGACACGTGGTTTGTAAGAGGATATCAATAAGCGCCTTGGCACTTGTTATTGTGTTCGTGTGCGGGCTCGCGGCCACGGCGATTGCCGGTTTGACACCGGAGCAGGTACGAGAGCTTGGTCAGATTCAGCGGGCGATAAAGGCAAAGGGAGCCAAGTGGAAAGCGGGAGAGACCTCGGTTTTTAGGCTGTCTCGTGAGCATAGAAAGAGGCTGTGCGGTCTGCTGTTTGCCGAAAGACCGGGGATGGGCATCTCAAGCGGCGGCTCTGGCACACAGTATTCGACAGTAGGTGAAACATTCCCTGATACGTTCGACTGGCGTGACCAGAATGTAGTGACGCCGATCAAGGATCAGGGCACTTGCGGAAGCTGCTGGGCCTTTGCCTCGGTTGGAGCTATGGAATCTGCTATGCTCATGAACGGTTATGCCACGGGGAGTGATCTTTCCGAACAGCTTGTTGTTTCTTGCGATAACACCAATTATGGTTGTTGCGGCGGGTACATGAGTCGCGTTTATGAGTATTTAATGAACAACGGAACGACGGATGAAGAATGTTTGGCCTACTATGCTTCAGGATATTGCAAATGCAACCCTGCCTTGTGTCGCAACTACACCCTTTCCTGCGACAGCATGTGTCCGGATTGGCAGAGCCGCGTGGAAACCATTTCCGGCTGGAAATGGGTTGGTGGGTCGGTCTCAGTTCCTGGTGTGTCCGATATAAAAGTAGCTCTACAATATGGCCCTGTCCCCTGCGGAATGGATGTTTATGAGGATTTCTTTGGCTACGATGGGGGAGTATACGAGCATGTTACCGGACAAAGAGTGGGCGGCCATGCGGTTATCATAATTGGCTGGCAGGATCCTGACGGTGTCAATCCTGGATGCTGGATCGCCAAAAACAGTTGGGGTACCGGCTGGGGCGAAGACGGCTTTTTCAGGATAAAGTATGCCGACTCCAACATTGGTATGGATGCGGCGATACTGTACTATGAGGAGCCGCAGCCATGTCCCGATGATGATAGCGACGGGCACACCGACGAAACCTGTGGGGGTGACGATTGCGATGACAATGACGGAGCAATCCATCCGGGTGCAGAGGAACTATGTGACGGTGTTGACAACAACTGCGACGGCGCCATTGATGAGGGGTGTTCCAACTGTAGCGCCAAGGGAGAAGCATGTGTCGATAACTCAGATTGCTGTTCCGGCAAATGTCTTGGTAAACCCGGCAAGAAGAAATGCAGGTAGACACAGTTAATGGCGATTGTCAAGATCTTTAGACCGGCTGGAGAAACTACTTCTTCAGCCGGTTTTGTTGTGCGAATAACAAGAGGCTTCCTGATGACATACACACCTGCAAGTCGAATGGGCCTCATCATTTATCGATTCATTTTTCCGGCATTGGTGGTTTTCAGTGTTCTGGCGACCAGTACGTGTGAAGCCTCCACGTGCTTCCGCACGGGGCTTCCCGGTAAGGAAGACAAACATTTCACTATAGCTCCCCTCGACCCCGCCCTTCCGGACGGGGCTTGCGGGGAGCAGGCCGGTCAGGCAGAGAGCCGCAAGAGTGCCACACAAGGAGTGGGGAAGGAACTGAAGGAATCCGAAGAAGAGTGGAAGAAGGAGAAGGTGGCGGATTTGCGGACATTCACCGATCAGGACAATGCCAAGGAATTCAGGCTGGGCCTGGGAGAAGAATTCCGGGTGCAGCTTCCGGAAAATCCAACCACAGGTTTTCTCTGGACCGTGTTGGAAACTTCATCCCCGAATATTGAACTGGAACGCAAGGAGTTCTCGCCCCCCCAAGATTCCGGTATTGTTGGGGCCGGCGGGATTAGGGTTCTCATATTCAAGGCCACAAAACCTGGGCGCGCTGCTCTGCATCTTGGGTTGAAACGGCCCTGGGAGAAAGATGGCAAATGCGCCGGCACATACTCTCTCAATTTGGTGGTGGAGTAATCAGTACTAAAAAACAACCACAAATAAAGAATCCTGCAGCAAGGTGCAGGGTATCATAAGGGTAATACCTATTATATCCCCCTCACCTTCACCCTGTTAAATTTGGCGCAAGGTTGCGCCTGACGGCTTGTAAACATACACTTCGTGTCCCAAAGGGAACCCTATTTAACAGGGCAGGCCCTCTCCTCTCCAAGGCGTAGGCTCTACGAGCCGGAGGCCGCCAGGGGGTGAGGGAATTATGCGGCACCGGCGCCGCAAGCGCACGGGGTATTGGAAATCGTAATCAGAGGCCTATCCCGTCAATCGCTGCGCCACACTTGGAGCACCTGCCGTCTTTGATAAGATTTTTTCCTATGCGATAACCCCACCGCTCAATCAAGACCTCGCCGCAACTGTAGCAATTTGTATCTTCCCCTTCACCTCCGGGCAGATTGCCGCTGTAGACATAACGAAGCCCTGCATCAAGGCCGATTCGCCGCGCCCGGTAGATACTTTCCGCCGGTGTGGGCGGACGGTCCGTAAGTTTGTAGGTGGGATGAAAACGGCTGATGTGCCACGGGGTCTCAGGTCCGAGTGAGCCCACGATAAAGGAGGCCAGTTGCCTAAGTTCTCCTTTGTCATCATTTAGTCCAGGAATAAGGAGTGTTGTAACCTCCACAAAGATGCCAAGAGACTTCATCAGCTTGAGGGTCTCCATCACGTGCTTTCGCTTGGCGCTGCACTGCTCTTTGTAAAAATCATCGTTAAATGCCTTCAAATCCACATTGGCCGCATCAAGGTACGGCTTGATCATATGCAGGGCCTCTGAACTCATGTAGCCGTTTGTTACAAAGACATTTAGCAGACCTTTTTCGTGTGCAAGCTTGGCTGTATCGTATGCAAACTCGAAAAACACCGTCGGCTCGGTATAAGTGTAAGCAACGCTTCGAGAACCGGTTCGCTCTGCCGCCCTGACTACATCCTCCGGGCTGGAACGATCCCCTACAATCATTCCTTTGCGTTCTGCCGGGAGCTGTGAAATATCGGCGTTCTGGCAAAAACGGCACTTGAAATTGCACCCGACAGCAGCAATAGAATAGGAAAGGGTCGCGGGCAGCACATGATAGAGGGGCTTCTTTTCGATGGGATCAACGTTCTGGGCAACCAGCCTTCCGTAAACAAGGGTTTCCAACGTCCCATCGTGGTTTTCCCGAACTCCGCAGGTGCCTCGCTTGCCTTCCTTGATGATGCAGCGGTGGTTGCAAAGTCTGCACCGGACCTTTTTATCTTTTAGTTTTTCGTACAGATAGGCTTCCATTGGTCACTTGTCATTAGTCATTGGTCATTGGATTCATTCCGCATTCTCCAATCACCGGTTCTCATCAATCCCGGCACAGCACCTCTCGGCCGGCGAACATACTCTATCGGTATGTTGGTGGTTTGATAACGTGGTGACAGCGTAACCGCCATCCCTATAAAGCTGCCGAAGGGCCACTTCTGTATAAGCGTGCACCGCTCAATATACCTGGTGTATTTTCTAAGACAGGCCGGCAGGTGGTGGACTGTTCCCCACCTGAGAGGCGTTTTGCCCACAATCTGCCGGACATTTCGTCTGAGCTCCCAGACACTGAAAAATCTGGCCCGATTATATATGCTTTCTGAAAATATCCCTTTCAGCCTTCGCTCAATCCCCTTTATGGCGTAACGGTTTAGAACACCCAAGAAAACACGGTCCTTGGCCACACGACATGCCTCTTGAAGGGCCTTCTCAGGATCGTCCACAAATTCCAGGGTCGTAATCAAGGTGGCGATATTGAAGCTGTTGTCCTCAAAAGGGAGATCTTCGGCCTCACACCGGTGAAGCTCTACGCGGTGCCCGAGCCTCTTTTTTGCAATCTCCAGCATGTAGGGCGATGCATCCAGGCCCGTCACATCAAGGCCCATTTCCAAAAACATGAGAAGATGTCTTCCCGTGCCGCACCCAATGTCCAAAACCCGCTCTCTCCGCGCAGGCTCAAGGAGCCTCAACATGAGTTCATCCTGGAGATCGGCAATAAAGCGGTTGGATGGATTTTGATGCCAGTTATCGTATTCCCGGGCTGCCTTGAAGTCGAAGACATGTGCCATGGCCTGATATCATCCTAAGTTCAATAAACAATGATTTCATTATATTAAAAGGGGGCTCTTAATCAAGGGGAAAAGAGGATTGCACATGCAAGAAAGCCATCGTTGCGACAAGGACAAGGGGTATAGATGAAAAAAAACGGAATCCATGCTATTCCGCCAAATGGAGTCCCCCAGGCAGTCCTTCACCAAAGACGCGACCCTGCTCGGTGGCGCTCAGGGAGACCATTTCGTACAACCTTTGAGCCAACCGTTCGCCATCTTCCAAACCGAGGAGTCTTTCCCCGACGCGATCCCTTAGATTTGCATCAAGGTCCCTTTCCCGGTCTCCGGTAAAGCAGCCCATTTGAACGACACAAAACCCTGTCTGATCCGGTTTTTTCCATTTAGTTTCAAGGACCTGCTTTACCCAGCCTGCAACGGTTTTCCGCGGAACGACCGCGTTTAAAGGCCCGTAGAGAGGGATGCGCGAGCCAATTCGCGAAAGGACCCACATGTTGAGACCTTCGCCGCGTGAGGTCCCGATGTGCTTTGTGAGTGCTGCGCCTATCTCTTCCTTGATATGGCAGGGGAGTCTCTCTAGGTTTGCCATGGTCCGCCACATCTCACCCCGCTCCTGCGCAGTAAGGCGCGGTTGCTTTGTTCGGCCCTTTTGCCCGGGCAGCAGGAATGGGGAAAAATCGCGAAAAAGCGTCATCTGCTGCTTCTCATTTAATCCGCCGGCCACTCGTCTCCACAGAACCCACCACTCCATCCGGCATTGTTGGTCACGCGGAAAGGTGAGGCCGGCATGATAGATCTTCCATATCTGCCGCATTCGATAATCGTCTGCGCTATCACCATATCCGGGACGAAGACAAAACCCGGCAAGATTCAACCATCTTTCTTCGTGTCTGGGACTCTTTTTTCTGGTTTCCGGATCTCTCAGAAGCCTGTCCGAAAGACGCCTCAGGACGGCAAGGGGCCAGCTTGCCTTATTCATACCGATATGCTTGCGCAATGCCTTCATCAAAGTGGCGGGTGTGACCTGACTGTCTGAAAGAGGCTTTTCCATCCTGAATGCAACTTCCAGGCTCTTCAAGGCACTGGCCACTGATTTTTCAGGGACCGATTCCTTTTCCCGCCTTTCGCCAGGCTGTTTCTTGTTCTCTCTTCCTTCAGTGACATCTTGACGGATCTTGAATTGAAGCTTCCAACGATGATCGGTCACCCTGGAATGGCAGGAAAGCTCCAAAGTTCCAATCTCTGTAAGGCGTGCGCATAGATATACCGGTATTTTACGCACAACCCCCTTTTTCCCGAACCGCAACACAGTATAAAGAGGGGGAAGTTGAAACAACGAATCTTCAGATGTTGCCAACACCCGGCCCAGCAGATCTCCGGTCCTCGAACTGGAGCTGTAAAGGGAAAAAGAGACCGGCCGGTTGGTAAGCACCTCAAAGGCCGGCGACTCTATGTCCACTTCTTCCCCTTCTTCCATCCCCCGGGGTATGACGCATACGGCAGTGATTTGCCCGGGTTCTTCTTCTGTCGCATCGGTCGGCACAACCCTTACATAATAGGAGCGAGGACTTCCACCTACAATGCGAATGCCACGACCTCGCCGCACCATGCCGTAGTATGCAGCCCCCCGGGCCACCGCCAGGGCAGGCACGTTGTTTTCAAGTACCACGGGACTCCACTCGGCTTGCCCAGCCCTTGAAAACCATGCCGACAGGATCTCCACAAGGCGTTCTCTTATCGTATCGGCGGTGAATACGCCGCCGTTAAAAAAAACGGCATCCGGTCGCAGTGGCAGGGAAGAACCCTCGCCTTTTGTCTGGTGGCTTCTCAAAAACGCAGCCAGATGACGTGGAATAATTGGATCTGCAGCAAAAGGGAGTCCCCACTCATGAATACCGATTCGGGTGTTTCGCATCGGAGCTTCATTGGGCTGCGTATGTGGGAAAAAGCCTTTGATAATAGCGTCTTGTACATCCTCCAGATTGAGTGAGCCTGACAGCGCCCCCCCAACGACATCCCTGCCGCGTCCGGGCAGGCTGATCGGCACACTCTGAAGCCGTCTATCTCCCAGAATCTTTTCTTTCGCACTTCTGCACAGGGATGTCAGGATATGCCAGCGCAAAGAATCGAGCCGCTTTTCACTATTTCCCAACATGCGGGATTCGACCAAACCGGCCAGCGCCAGGTCCATATTATCGCCTCCCAGCATGAGGTGTTCTCCAACAGCTATCCGTTCAGGCACCGGAGCGGCCTCCCCTTCCCTTACACAAATCAAGGTAAAATCGGTCGTACCTCCTCCGATGTCACAAATAAGGATAACCGTTCCCGGACCGACTATCTTATCCCAGTCTGCCTCGTGGCGGGCAATCCACGAATAAAACGCCGCCTGAGGCTCTTCAAGGAGCGTCACATGCGAAAAGCCTGCCTTTTTTGCCGCCTCCAATGTGAGTTCCCGGGCAACTTCATCAAAAGATGCAGGCACTGTAAGGATCAACTCCTGTTGCTCGAACATCTTGGTAGCGTCGCCGCCGGCCATAACATGATTCCATGCATCACGCACGTGTCCCAGATAAAGTGCGGAAGTTTCCACAGGTGATCGTTTTTCGACCTCACCTACATCTCCCCACGGAAGAATGGGGGCTGTGCGATCCACACCTGAATGACAGAGCCACGATTTTGCAGAGGAAACCAGCCGGCCGGGAACCTTTGCCCCCTGCATGCGGGCCAGCTCTCCCACGGCAAAATCCCGGCCTTGTACCCAAGGCAGATCTAGGCTTCCTTCGGGAAGGTCGTGACCCATTGAAACATATAGGAAAGAGGGGAGCCCCCCACGCTCTGCAACCTCGCCCTCGGCGATCAACTGAGGGATCGCAAAGGTTTGAACGGCATTGCCTCCTCCGAACGGGTCCTTGCCCGTATCAATATAGCAAACAGCAGAATTGGTTGTGCCGAGGTCTATGCCTATGACATATCGTGATCTTCTTCGTGTTGCCTGTTTCATCCATCCCTAGGGTCCGGTTGAGTTGTTGAGTCGTGGGAGCGGCTTTCCGGCCGCGACGGTCGCGGCGATCAAGCCCGGACATTAAACTCAAGCTTCCAACGCCCGGTTTCGGAAACGCACCAAAGCTCCAGTGTACCTATCTCGGTGACCTTCATATGCAACTTCACTCTTACAGGAGCCCCCTCGTAGCCCTCTTCAGCGGGGAGTTGGGTTTCCAGCGGGACAAGGTCTTCAATGCCTGCCTCTTCCCAGTCTTCTATAACATCTCCGATCCTGTCGTCTGGTCGGCTGGTTGACCCCAAAAAACGAAAGGAGACCGGTTGTCCCACTACCAGACCGAACTCTCGGTCCGGCAAATCAGCCTCTGTTCCCTCCTCCATACCAAAAGGGACCACGCACAAGGCCTTGATCGGGGCGGGCATCCCAGGGACTGCGGGCATTGCGGTTTCGACCCCGATGTAATAGGTCCTTTCAGTGCCACTGCGGATTCGTATGCCGCGGCCACGTCGAGCCATCCCGTAATATACACTTCCGTACGCGACCGCCAAGTCAAGTGACCTGGAAGAAAGAACCTTTAACTCCTTTTTGCTCTCACCCCAACTTTCGAGTACTTCTATGATTCTGCGCTTCAACGATTCGGCTTTCATGACCCCGCCATTGAACAGCACCGCAGTGGGTCTAAGGGTCCGGCCTGCCAGACTACTGTCATCTCTGTGCCTTTGAAGGAACCATGCCATCTGCCTTGTAACGGCAGGATCCGAGGCATACGGCAGCCCCAGCTCTTTCAGGCCGGCCTGGAGCCTTTCTGTTGGCCGATCGGTCTCATTGCACCTGGGGAAAAAACCGTCCAAAATGACTTCTTCCATTTCCCGGCGGCTCAGTTCGGTGCTGATCGAGCCGCCAATGACCCGCCGTCCCTTGCCGAGGATGGTGACAGGATGTGAGTGGGAATCAGGACTTCCAAAGAGTTCCTCCTTGGCCCGGCGTGCAGAGTGCAAGAGTCCTCGCATCTGCCAGTTGTCTAGTTTTATTCCCTCGCCGGCCAAACGATTTCGAATCGCATGGGCCAGGGTCAGATCCATATTGTCTCCGCCCAGAAGGATGTGGTCGCCCACTGCAATTCGTTCAAGGACAAGCTCCCCTTCGCTTTCCGATACCAGGATAAGGCTGAAGTCCGTTGTTCCGCCCCCAATGTCTGCGACAAGAATCACGTCTCCCACGCTTACCTCGTCTCGCCACGAGTCGTGGGTGCTTTCAATCCAGGAGTAAAAGGCTCCTTGCGGTTCTTCCAAAAGTGTCACCCTCGATATGCCTGCAATATCTGCCGCACGTACTGTCAACTCCCGTGCGGTGGCATCAAAGGAGGCCGGTACGGTCAAAAAGATCTCCTGCGATTCCAGAAGGAAATCCTGATTTCCGGCTGCGATCACCTGATTCCACGCATTACGAATATGCTTCAGTAGCCTGGATGAGGCCTCAATTGGAGAGATATGGGGAACTTCTTCCGGTGCATTCCACGGCAGTACCGAGGCGGTCCGATCCGCGCCGGAATGGCTCAGCCACGATTTGGATGACGAGATCACTCGATCGGGGACTTCCGCACCTCGTTCCCTGGCAAAAGTTCCCACCATAAACCCCGGCTCTTTTTGCCACGGCAAATCCGCGCTCCCTTCGGGAAGTTCTCCTTCAGCCAACTGATAAGAAAACGAAGGCAACAACTCTCTTTCTTCCACACTGCCGGGAGCTAAGACATGTGGAATGGGAAAAAGACGGATATTTGGCCGATCGTCTTCCTGTTCGAATGTATCAACATAAGCAACAGCGCAGTTGGTCGTTCCTAAGTCTATACCAACGATATATCTTGATGGTTTCATTGGTTTCCTCTTTCCGTAAGAATTTAGCCCTTTGAAAAGATCGCGGATGAAACGGCGATCAAATTTTAATCTGTGTAAAACTCGCGTCCAAGTGAGCGTAAAGAAAGAACAGATGCTCTCTTTTAAATAAGGACGATAAGGTCGGCACTTTGTTCAGCAGTAAAAAGGCGCCCTGCACAACCGACTGTTCTTTCTTAACGCTCACTAATACGCTCAGACAGTTACACAAATTAAAATTTAACCGCCGTTTCATCCTGTTTCAGTATGTTTCATAAGGCTAGAATGATGCCTCTTTCCTTATTCTACTTCACCGATTTCCACCTCAGCCGGGGCTATGACCGTGTGCTTTTGTCCTCTGGGCTGGTCAGGCAACTTTACTCGTACGACCTTCCAGCCGGAGTGCTGGACAACCCCCTCAAAAGGGGGGCTTCCTGTTATCTGCCCCGTGAGTCGAATTTCAGAAGGATCAAACCCTTCGGAGACTACGGCGGTCCGCCCCTCTTTTTCGGACATGACCGGCGCCAACGTGACGTATTCGGAAAGGGCATTCCTGCAGTCCTCGTGAATATGGCGGACAGCCGCACCAATTTGAGCATCCGGGTATCCGGCAATGTCTTCCTGAAGGAAATCCACAAGTCTTCCCTTGTTTTGAAGTGCGGAAAGCAACCGACACGCGCCGGTGTCCACCAGCTCATCAGAAGCAGTCTCTGAAAGGCCCTCTTCTTCTGCCAAAATCTCTACATCAGCTCTTTCAGGCACTTGTGCACCGATGAGCGCACCGATCAACCTCCGCAGTGACACTGACACGATCAGAGTCGCAGTCAAGCCGGCTAGAAACAAGACAGACGGTACATAGAGGCTCCCCATATCGCGAAGTCTTTGCAGCGCCTGCAAATGAGCCAGCACCTGCTCTTGAGCTTCACCTTCCATCGAGGCCACGACACTGTCGAGACCCTTCAGAGTCGGGTCGACATATGATTTTGCGCAGAAAAACGCACCCCCTGCCAACGCGGATATGGTCAGCATTACAATCAGAAGCGTTGCCACAGTGATCTTGTTCATCATAGAATCCCTTTCCTGTCTTGTTCTTGGTCTCCGATTATATGGGAGTCTTATCAATATAGTGCCCCATCAGGTTTTTGCCGAAAAACGGAGTTGTTATTTTTCTTGATTTTGCACCTTTCATCAAATATAGAGACCAGGTAACGTTCCATCCTCATGAAACAAACTGGTACGAAGGAGCCTCCCAGCCGTGTTTGACGTCATCGCAAATTGTCCGATTAGGCGATCGAGCAAGTTCATTCCACCAACCATTTTTGTGAGAGGGGGTACCCATGGCAAGTGTAAATAAGGTAATCTTGATCGGCAACCTCGGCAGAGACCCCGAAGTGCGCTACACGCCCAGCGGAACGGCCGTTGCAAATTTCAGCATTGCTACCACGGAGAATTGGACCAATAGAGAGGGCCAAAAGGAGTCTCGCACGGAATGGCATCGCATCGTAGCATGGGGTCGATTGGGAGAAATCTGCGGAGAATATCTTTCAAAGGGGAGCCCGGTCTATATTGAGGGACGCATCCAGACAAATGAATGGCAAGACCAGGAAGGAAACAAGCGAGAAACCAAAGAGATTGTGGCCTCAAGCATGCAAATGCTCGGCTCCCGGCCTCCGGCGGAATCCGTTCAGGACAAGAGACCAAGCCCCGAGCCAGAGACAGGGTCCAAGGAGTCGATCGGAGACGACATCCCGTTTTAACCTCTGTCCAGGCTCCCGACAATATACATTGAGCTTGAAGTCCGAAGATAGAGTCATTCCGGGAAGAGCAACAAACCCTATCCCTCGGCTTTCTTCTCCTCTTCCAATTTATTTGGTTCTTTGGGTTCGGGGTTTTCTTCTAACTCCCCGGAAGTGGCCTTCTTGAAGTTCTTGATCCCTCTTCCAATGCCGCTTCCGATCTCAGGGAGTTTACCGGCCCCAAAAATGATTAGAATAATGACCAGAATTATGATCAACTCCGGCATGCCGATTCCGAACATATAAGCTCCCCTTCCTTTCCGTCCGCTTAATATATTGATTTTATGGTCTATCCATTCTTACAATCGACCATATTTACTATAATAACACCTAAACCGGAGTGTGTCAATCATCACCGGGTTCAGCAGCCTTCATACTTTCCATAATCTTTGCATAGGCATCGTTAATCTCGGTCATCTTCCCCTTGGCCAGTTCCTGAATCACGGGATCCGTGTCCGCAAATCTGTCAGGATGATACTTTTGTGCGAGCTTCTTGTAGGCGCCCTTGATTTCCTGTGGCCCGGCATCGTAGGGGACTTGAAGCACATCATAACAAGGTTTCAGCCTCGGACCCAATAGACTGTTTTCCAGGAGTTCCGGATTGTTTTGCAGGGTCTGTCCCACCAGAAACCCAAGGGCAGCGCCAACAGGCCCGCCCATAATCCAGCCAATCCCCGCCCCGACTACCTTATGAAGTTTTCCGTTGTTCTTTTCGTCCATTTTTTCAGCCATATTGCCAAGAACTATCTAACATTCTACACATCCAGTCAAGTAGATTAACCGCTAATGTTGCATAAACAAGACGGCGAGAGCTTGAATAAACAATCCTGATAGAGGGTAACCGCAAACGCACGAACCCTCTTGCCTGAAGATGTTCGGCGTGCTAGGCTGGATAAAGTGGAACAGAAAATATATTTATCACGAGAGCACGAAATTGCGAAGGCACGAAAAAGGGCAAATATCTCATCATTTCGTGTTTTCCATCTTTCGTGTTTTGCGGCATTCGCCTTATGAAAAGGCGTGATTGTCTTTATGGTTTCCTGGAATAAAAGAGCGCCTATGACGCCATTTAAAGGAAACGGGCTGGCCGTACTCATCGGCAGCCTCCCGGCAGCCGATCACGAGCAGGCCATTCGCATGGTCTTCGAATACACACCGGAGATTCCCCTGTGGGTTCAACTGCCGACTTATCCGGAAGAGGCTATGATGGTCCAGTTTCTCCCGGGCATTCCGGGTGTTGTCCAATCGCAGGGTCGAGTTTTTATTGACACCTCCGAGCCCGCCTTTGACGACGAGTTGCTCAAATTCTATGAGGATTATCTTATGGTAACCGAAGGCGGCTCGCCCTTGGACGGCACTCGATTTGTCCTCACCGACGATACCGCCAAGGGATTTTTTACCATACTCGATTTGATGAATTCGGCCCCGCAGCGCCCCGTGGCCCTCAAAGGCCAGATTACAGGGCCCGTAACGCTTGCCACAGGACTGACGGACCAGAACAGACGGGCTGCTTTTTACGATGACCGGCTGCTCGATGTTGTGGTCAAGACCCTTGCCATGAAGGGACGCTGGCAAGCGGAAAAGCTGTCACAACTGGGCGTTCCCGCCATAATCTTCATAGACGAACCAGGCCTGGCAGGCTTTGGGACTTCCGCCTTTGTCAGCATTTCTGGGGAAGATATTGGGCGGGTTCTTTCAGAAGTGATTGACGCCATACATCAGGCAGGGGGTATTGCCGGCGTTCACGTGTGCGCCAACACGGACTGGTCCCTGATTCTGGATTCCTCAGCAGATATACTCAGCTTTGATGCTTACGGTTTTTTTGACCGGCTGGCCCTGTATGAAGAACCTCTGAAGGCATTCTTTGACCAGGGCCGCACTCTTGCCTGGGGGATTGTCCCAACCTCTGACAGCAAAGACATCGAAAAAGAAACTGCTGAAAGCCTGCTTGCAAAATGGGACTCCCAGGAGGCTCGCCTGGAGGCCATGGGCATCGACAGCGCCAGGATCGTGGCCCAGTCCCTGATCACACCCAGTTGCGGCACAGGCTCCCTAACACCGGATCAGGCATTAAAGGTTCTTGAAATGACCCGCCGGGTCTCCCAGGCAGTGCGTTCGCGCGCTTAGGGTTGACGGCTTCGTAAAAAGTCCAACTTCTGCGTTGCGCTGCATCCTTCGTCACTGCGGCGTACCATAAGTACGCCT
>JABXJW010000197.1 GCA_013375395.1 Desulfobacterales bacterium | reverse complement strand
TACCCTGGGTGTCAAGATCAAATTAAGGAATATATGATCATAGAATTGGCAAGACGAACAAAAACGGATCCAAAGTAGAAAAGGAAAACATGATTTATGGTCAAGAAAAACGATGTTTTAAGGTCCTGAAAAGTCACGACTTCGAACAAGAAAATCGAATCGAATCGAAAGACAAATCAAATCGAACCGAAAACCGAATCGAATCGAATCAAAACGTAAATCATGATTTAAGGTCCACAAAATCCTGTGGTCCAGAAAATCACTGCAAAAAGCTGGTAAAATCAACTCTTACGTTTACAAAAACAGAAGTTTTCGAAAAAATTACCTTGACAACCTGGTAAAAAGGTGTATTACGAAAAGTGTCGTAGAAACCCCAATGGCAATGGATTTGCCAGGGGCAATGAAAAAGAAGGCATGCAATTTGGAGGGAAACGATCATGGTTAAGATCAAGCCTATCGATCAAATTGTGTCGAGGTGGGTGCAAGGGGTTCGAGGAGCAACGCAGGCGTACCAGTTCGGAGTAAGCAATCCGCAGAGAGACTGGGCCGAGGCGACATTGGCCGGGGCAACTGCGTGGTTCCAGGGTTTGCAGGCGGCACATGCCGCCGGCAGGTTTGAAGGAGGAGTAAGGGCCGCAGGCAGCATCAAGTGGAAAAACCGGACATTAACAAGAGGGGTTCAAGTTTGGCCGGTAGCCGTTGCCGCGGCAGAGGGTGATTTTCGTGCTGGTTATTCACCGTTTAGAGAGGCGATAGCGGCTGCGACGCTGCCGACGAAGTATCCGAAAAGAGATCCAAGGAACTTGGAACGAGTGGCGGCAATAGACAGGATCATGATGCAGACGGCGGATGCCAGGGGAACCGGAACACCGATAACGGCTTATGCACAGCCAAGCGCACCGCAGATCGGCGGATGGTAAAAAGGAGGTGATTATTTATGTTTACACACAGCGTTGTAGTACCGAACGAATCGGTAACAGCGGGAACGTCACCGAGTTACGATTTACCAGTTTCACCGTTGTCACATTGTCTTGTCACGGTCAAGTTTGCGCAGAACGTGGCAAATACGCAGTTGGCGTTTGCAAACATAGCGGCAATGATCTCAAAGATGGAGGTGCTTTACAAAGGGGCGGGCGTTTTTTCAATGAACGCACTAGATGCGATTGCGTGCGGGCTCATGATTTGCAATTTTGAATCTTGGGGCATTAACGCGGTTGGTGAAGATAACGAACTGAGATCGTTTACTTTTCTGGTGCCGTTCGGAAGACAGTTGTATTCACCAGTTGAATGTTACCCACCGACATCGAGAGGTGAACTGGTGCTGCAGATAACATGGGCTGCATCTTTTACTGACATAGACGGGGTCTCCCTGCAGGTGGAGTCGATAGAGCTGCCTGATTCACACCCTGAGAGATTCTTAAAAATGACAACAGCCAGCGCAACACCGACATCGACACAGGAATTCGACGTTGACCTGCCGATAGGAAATCAGATATCGGATATAATACTTTGGGGAGCAACGATACCAGCAATTGATGTGGCGACAACGACAATAGAAGAGATCGAGGTTCGAAAGAACAATTCGGAGTACATGTATTCGAAGTCGTTTTTCGAGACGCTGCATAACATGTCGGGAAGGCTGCGAGCTGCTCCGGGCTACTGGGCTGCACACGTTCATCAACTAGATGATGCTGCTTATGCACAGTACATGGACACTGGGACGGTAAAGCCATCGAACCATATCTTGTCGAATCATCTGCTTATACCGTTCGACGTAAGACGGGATGGTGTCCATATTCTGCGGACGGACGATGCGAAGGATCTTTGTGTCAGGATTAAACCAGGTGATACGGGTGCGATCCGAATAATACCTGCGGAAGTGGTCGCTATTGGAGCACGTTAAAGGTGACATAGGTATGTCACTTTGTCTGTAAGGCACGATCTCGAGGGCGCGCTACCAATAGGCCTTAATTTGTGGAAAGTATACTGCGTTTTTAATGCTAGAAAGGGGTTGTGACATGAACTGGACGGCATGGATGATGCGATTAATGCCAAACCTGGTGGCGTCTGTATCACCACCATTAAGGACGAAACTGGTAAATTTTGCAAAGAGCTTCTACGATGATGCAAAGAAATCAGAGAATCCCTGGGATCACTTTATAGCGGAAGTGATTAACTGGGCTGTGGGGATCAATGTCTAAGATAATAGTTCCTCGAGGGCAGCAGGAGGCGGTCGCCAGGGAATATCCGAAGCTGGCATATTCAAGAGTGATCAACCTGACTTTGCAGGTACCTGCAGGAGCTGGTGAAACGGATCATGCTGTAACACCGCCGATAGGCAACAGGGTTTGGCTGTTAAATGTGAAGATGAATTTCATGAGCCAGACAAGAGCCAGCGTCTTCGGAGGATTCGTATATATAAGCACTGGGACGGCAAAAGAGGTAAACCCGGCAAAGATAGCAGGAGAATGGGAGCCGGTGATAAAACAGATCGGGGGACCAAAGCCAGCGTTTTACTATACAGGGTTCGGAGAAAGTTACTCATGGGACATGATGAAATTTTATGAAGGACATGGAAGAAGATTCGGAGCCGTGGCTGAAAATCTGTCTGCGGACCAGACATGGAGGCTCTGGGTTAGCTTCGAGATATCGGAAGGATAGGCAAATGGACATTTCGAATTGGGACATTAACAGGATCATGCAGCTTCCGGACTGGTGCTTCGGAAGAAAATGGCTGGTCGGGCTGCATGCGGAGCTAACAGGTGCGAGCTCGAAGTTTGATCTGAGCGAGTTCAACCTGCCAGACATAGCAGTAATATGGGAGGTGACGTTCATGGTTGCAAGGGTATCATCAACAAGTGTAAGATTCACACTTGCATTGAGCGATCATCAGCCAGTAGATGATGCGGATTTTGAAAAGCTGGAGCCGGTGCTCAAGCACGTTAAATCGAGGATGGGGTTCAGGTATTCACTGGAAGCTAACGACCTGATGGCGATAAGATTATCGGAGCTAAAAACACCAATCGAATCAAAGAACAGGCGGCTGGCATGTAAATTTCGGAGGGTAATCGGACAAAGCACAGGCGGGCAGGCGATGGTTACAGTGAGCTACCTGCCGAGGGAGATCCCGGAGTGGCTGCGCTAGGCAAAGGAAATCCACCGATGGTCAATGTCACTTACCCGCACATGATGTCTGCTGACACTGAGGTATGGACCAGGTTTTTGGAATCGGAAGATATCCCGGTTGATTTGGTATGGTATGACGTGCACGTGGGCAGGCCGGTCCAGGGTCAATGGCCGGCAGCATCGATGCAGGACAGAATAGCGGCAGGCCTGACGCGAAAGAGGATAGACGTGGTGGCTCTGGTGGAAAAAAGATACTGGGTGATCGAAGTCAAGCCGATAGCGCAGCATTTTGCAATAGGACAGGTCGTGGTTTATGAGGGGCTGTTCGTAACGGAGTATGAACCGGAGCTCGAGACCTGGCCAGTTATTGTATGTGATACGGTTGATGAAGATGTTATCACGGCATGCCAAAGGCTCGGCGTGGTAGTGGTGGCTAATTTATGAAAAAACAAAATCGCGCGCTCGAAAATAAAAAACATCCCACCATCCCTTCCACTCTCCCGGTGGTTCCAGGGATGGTGGGTTATTTCTCTGCGGGGGGAACCTCAGCGCTGGCGCTTTAATGAAAACCCTTAAGCACGACTAAGATTTGATATCTCAATAGGTCGGTTTAGCCGCAAAGGGTTGGCGACAAATTTTACACATTTAAGGGATTTGTCAAGCGCAAAATTTACGCCGGCGGTCAAGCACATTCGAGAGCGCCTTGCCGGCAAGAGACTTATGGGCGAAAAATAAAATTTAAACGTATAAATGTGCTTGACGTAAGGATTTAGGAAAAAAAGAGTTTCAACGAAAAGGACTGATAATATTTCAGAAAAGGCTTGACAAACGAAGAATAAGTGTTCCAAATAAAGGGCTGCGCGCTGATTTCGATACGAGAAAAGCGCTTGACGGAAAATGGATTTTTTCAACAAAAACCTTGACGGGGGCTACCCATCCCTACATTATGAGAATGATAGATATTTAAAGAGGGTCGAAAAATGGCTACCGAATTTCACCTGGCAAAAGTATACAGGGCGGACAAGTCAAAAGTGATGGTAATTCCTAAACCGATCACGATAGCGCTCGATATTCAGCACGGAGATCGCATTTTGCTAAAGTGGAACCAGCACGATGGGGTTTTCACTTTTGAAAAGTTCAGTTTGGCAGGGACAAAGCATGAACCAGTTACAGAACATTCCGATAATACAGATCGAGGTAGGGCCAAATCGCAAACGGGCGGAGGAACCGGACGAAGAAATAGCGGAGCTAGCTGCAAGCATCAAAAGGGTGGGAATCCTGGAACCGATTATTGTTGGCCGAAAGAATGACATGTTCGTGCTCATTTCGGGACACAGGCGGATCAAGGCGGCTAAGGAAGCAGGACTCGGAGAGATACCTGCGTTAATAAAGGAGGCAAACGAGGCTGAGGTCTCGGAGATCAGTTTCGCAGAAAACATATTTCGAAGGGATCTGTCACCGGTGGAACTGGCTGCTGCGATTCGCGGATGCCTGGAATCAGGGACAATGAACATCGAGCAGCTGGCCGTGGGGCTGCACAGGACGCAGAAGTGGGTGATTGACCAGGCTGAAATGACCACGTGGGCGCCCGAGGTCTTGCAAGCGATCCATAACAAGGCGATATCGGTTTCGGCTGCAAAGAACCTGGCTGAGATCACGGACCCGCAATACAGGGCGTTCCTTTTAGGGAGCGCGGTACAAAACGGAGCGACGGCCCGGGTGACGGCGGCATGGAAACAGGGCTGGCAGCTGTCACGGCCAGCGGAGGAGGCGATAAAGCAAGAGCCGGTCGATGGAGTAGTCCCTGCAGCCGCGGTGGTTCCCCAGGCGCCATGCCTTTTCTGCGCCCAGGTATTCAGGACGGATGGGCTTAATTATATGGGAGTTTGCCCTGTGTGCCTGGCTGATTTTCAACAGGCCAGGGAAAGACGGATGGCAGACGAAAGGAGAGAATAAAACGTGGACGGATGGAAAACGATCAAAGAGGTTCGGGTTGAGCTGAGCGAGGCGTCGAAACTGGCGAAAGATGGACACAAAACGGTAGCGTGCGCATGTCTTGGACATGCGAGAAGAATACTAGAAAAATATTGTAACGAAGCAAGGGGACCGGATCATGGATTTGGAGCAATTGCTGGCGACGGTAATGAAAAACACTGAGGAGGCGTCGAGGGCCTTTCACGCAGGCCATAGGAACGTTTCAGAACAGCACCTTATGAGCCAGATGATAGAGATAGGCAAGTACTTTAACGTAAAAACGTTGGACGGAGCATGGGTCAAAGGGGAGGCTCCAAGCGGGGATGAACCGAAGGAGCCGAGCGAGCAGCCGGACGCGGACCAGGGGCAAAAGACGACGCCGGCCCCGGCACAGGTCCTGCCGGCACAGGGCCAGGAGCCGACGGCGCAGGCGGGGAAGTGACATTATCGACGGCGGAGCGGAGATCGTCGCTGTTCGGGTGACAATAGATCTGGGTGCTGGACAAATATTTGTGACCGAGAAGGCGCTGAACAACGGACTCGTTTGTCACGCGCATCCATCGGGACGCCGCGGTGTGACGGAGAACGTGGGGGTGGATCGGACGGCCAAGCGATTTTAGGGAGGCAGCACGGATGATCCTTTCCACCTGGCGGGTAGTAACAGGATTCCCGGTGCTGGAATTTCTAAAAGCAAAGACATCACCTTTGAGAAAATCCGGAGAGACTATGGATTTTCGGAAACTGACCAGGGCGGCAGTCAAGGGAGCGGACACAGGAATATCACGGGAGATCTTACTCTTAGAAATTGAGCCACGGATGATGATGGTCCGCACAGGCTGACCGTCAAAATACAAGTTAGACATGCGCAGGAGCACGAGCTCACCGACGCGCAGGCCTGCATCGAGCATAAGCAAGGCCATGCAGTGGTTACGGATGGCCCGGCGCTCTCTTTTGGCTGTGCCGGCATCATGGAAAAAAGAGTCAAGAAGTTTTACGCAATCTGCGAACTCAAGAGTGGGCGGAGCATCGGAGCTCATGGTTTAGTACCTCCACAATTCAACGATTTCAAGAGGACCTGGATTCTCGGTCATTACACAGTAAACAATCCAGGCAAGCAAAAGAAACAAAAGACAGTACAAAAGGATCATATACCAGGGGAAACGACGCCGGCTGCGCAGCCAGAGACGGTGAACAAGCCAGATGGATTCGACAATATTGTGAAAATCAACTTCGTCAAAAGGCTCGGCATCGGCGGAACGTTCGAGCTCCCTGGCAAAGGCAATCATTTTTTTGAGATATTCTTTATCGGTCATTAAGAATCATCCCCTGCAGGGCGCGGGCAAAAATCAACAACGTTCTGTAAATGCTCGATGTGACGGCGGACGGCATAAAGCCTGCATTGAAGTTTGTCAAGGTCAACATGTGCTTCATGATACTTTCTTTGGTCACAGAGATAAGAAACACCACCGGCCAGCTCCTGAATCTTTCGTATGTGGTTTGTGAGTGTCACGATATACTCCTTTACAAAGTGACG
>JABXJW010000196.1 GCA_013375395.1 Desulfobacterales bacterium | reverse complement strand
CCTCAGAATTTGCGCGCCTTGAATTTGGAGCTTTTTACTTTGCCGTCTAATTTGGACTTTTTACGAGACCATCAAACATGACCCTTGAAACCCGCACTTAAGGTCATCGGCATAGATCCCGGCTTGGCTGACACCGGCTTCGGGATAGTCGAGGGGGTCGGCAATCGAATAGAAGACTATGCCTTCGGCACGATTCGAACCTCCAAGGCCGAGGCCTTGGCCAGCCGGCTTGATCATATTTTTTCCGAGCTTCGTTCCATTCTTGATTCCGAAAAACCCGACCTTATGATTGTCGAAGATATATTTTCCCTGAAGCAATATCCCAAATCGGGCATTGTCCTTGGAAAGGTTTCCGGTGTCGTTCTCCTGGCAGGGTCTCGATGCGGAGTTCCTGCAGTAGAACTTCCGGCAAAGGAGATCAAGCGGGTACTGACCGGGAACGGTAATGCCTCCAAGGCACAGATGGAAAAAGCGGTGAGGCATTTCTTGAATAGCCGGACGGCTATTTCGCCGTCCCATGCCTCGGACGCGCTTGCCCTTGCCCTGGTGGGTATGCTCAGGCATGTTTGATATACTTCGAGCAGGAACATAAGATGATCGGATATTTGGAAGGCAAGCTGTTAAAAAAGGAACAGGATCGTATTCTACTCTTGGCCGGCCAAGTGGGCTACGAAATACTCCTGCCGGCGATAGTCGGAGAGACAATCGGTTCCAAAAAGATTGGCGAGGAGATTGTCCTGCATATTCACTATCATCAGACAGAGCGGCAGCCGAAGCCGACCCTCATTGGATTCAACCTGGAAGTGGAGCGGGAATTTTTCCGTCACTTCATATCAGTGGAAGACATCGGGCCCATAAAGGCGGTTCAAGCCCTTACGGTTCCGGTTCGCGAGATTGCCAGGGCCATAGAGTCCAGGGATCTGGCGTATCTGAAACGGTTGAAGGGTATCGGAAACCGAACAGCACAGAAGATCCTGGCGACACTGGAAGGCAAAGTGGCCAAGTTTGCCTTGATCCGGGAGGCTAAGAAACCGGCTGAAGCCGTGCCATCTGAGGATTTCAAAGAGCAGGTTCAGGAGGTCCTGGCGAAGCAACTGGGCCACAAAGTGAAAGAGGCCAAGGAGATGATAGCTGCCGCCTTGAAAAGAAACAGCAACATAAGCACGGCAGAGGATCTCTTTGAAGAGGTCTATCGCGGGGAGGTCGCCTGATGGGAAATCAGGACCCGCAAAAAAGAACAGCACTTGATGAAAGCAGAGGTGCTGCTGTCTCCAAAGAGGTTCCGCACGCCGAAAAGACTTCGCCATTCATCAACCTGAGGCCGACAGGCCTGAAGGAGTATATCGGTCAAGCCGAGGTGGTAAAGACCCTCAGCATTGCCATTGAGGCGGCACTCAAGAGAGGAGAGCCGCTTGATCACGTCCTGTTTCATGCCCCTCCCGGTCTGGGCAAGACGACCCTTGCCCACATCATTGCCGCAGAGATGGGCGTCAACATCACGGTGACCAGCGGCCCGGCCCTGGAAAAGGGCGGGGATCTGTTGGGGATTCTGACTCATCTGGAAGAAGGTAACTTACTCTTTATTGATGAAATCCACAGGCTCCCGAGAGTGGTTGAAGAGTTTCTGTATCCGGCCATGGAAGACTTTGCCGTCGATTTCATCTTTGACAAAGGAGTGCATGCCAGAAGTCATAGATACCGTCTGGAACGGTTTGCGCTGGTGGGCGCCACCACACGGGCGGGCTTGCTCTCAGCTCCTCTGCGTGAACGCTTCGGCATAGTCAGGAACCTTGATTTTTACTCTGATGAGGATCTGGTTCGCATTGCGAAGCGTTCAGCGGCCCTCTTGGATGTTAAGATCGACACTGATGGGGCCTACGAGATTGCGTGCCGCTCCAGGGGCACCCCACGAATCGTGAATCGGCTCTTGAAGCGGGTAAGGGACTTCACCCAGGTGAGGGCGGACGGGGTTATCCGCAAGGAAACGGCCATGGAGGCCCTGGAGCTTGAAGGGGTTGATGGAAAGGGCCTGACGGTACTTGACAGGAAGTTCTTGAAGACCATCATCGAGTTTTACAAAGGAGGGCCTGTGGGCATTGAGGCCATTGCGGCCACCTTGCAGGAAGAGTCCGACAGCCTGGTTGATATTGTGGAGCCTTATCTGCTGAAGATAGGGCTCCTGACCCGCACCTCGTCCGGCCGCAAGGCCACGGAACAAGCATACCGGCATCTCGGCTTTTCAATCCAACATGGACTCTTTAAGTGAAAAAAAACATCCCCGTCATAACCCTGCTTACCGATTTTGGCCTTGAAGATGAATACGCTGGCGTGATGAAGGGGGTCATCCTGTCGATCAACGTCGGTGTTCGTCTCGTTGACCTGACTCATAATGTGAGAAGGCACGACATTGTCCAGGCGGCACTGGCGATCAATGCCTCTTTCAGATACTTTCCAAAAGGCTCCATTCATGTGATCGTGGTCGACCCCGGTGTTGGCGGCAGGAGAAACATCATCTGCCTTAAAAAGGAAGGGCATTTTTTCATTGCCCCCGACAATGGAGTGTTGAGCCTGGTCACACAGGATGGAAGAGTCGATGAGATATGTGCCGTAACCAACGATTCCTACTTTCTCAAACCGGTGAGCAACACATTCCACGGCCGTGACATCTTTGCCCCGGTGGCGGCCCACCTGTCAAAGGGCGTGGATATGCTCCGCCTGGGACAAAAGCTCGCACTTTCCGACATCGTGAGGCTCGACGTTGCTGCCCCATTTCTTTCTTCCGCAGATGAACTGGTCGGACAGATCATTTCAATTGATCATTTTGGAAATATTGTCGCAAATATCGACAAAGAGATATTTGAAAAGTTTGCAAAGGAAACCAGATCAAAAGATGTCGTCATCAGTCTTGGAAAGTTCAAGATTCAGGGTGTGTCGGAATCTTATGACACGGTGAAGGCCGGCTTTCCGCTTGCCGTCTTCGGAAGCCGCAACCTCCTCGAGATCTCCGTAAACCAGGCCGATGCCAGCACCTATTTCAAGGCCGGCATTGGACAGGCCGTAAAAGTCAGGCCAGTTACCAATAAGGACTCATAACAGCATTAATCACTCTGTCTGCAATAGGCCTTTAGATATCCACGTCTTTGATTACATTCTTGAGAACACCGGCAGAGGCTTGCAATTTCGTGATCTCCGATTCATCCAAACCGATCCTCAGGATTTTGGAAACTCCGTTTCGGTTTAAAATCACAGGAATGCTCAAGCAGACATCACTGACGTCATAGTAATTGTCCAGCAACGTTGAGACCGTCAGGACGCTGTTTTCGTCTCGGAGAATGCTGCCGACGATTCGTACAAGGGCGAGACCAATAGCATAGCAGGTAGCTCCTTTTCTCTTTATTATCTCATATGCTGCGCTCTTGACTTGGTTGAATATTTCGTCCCTTTCATCTTGCGGGCACTGCTTCTGACATACAGGGCAATACTCACGAAACGAAACGCCTCCGATGTTAACCCGGCTCCATACAGGCACTTCACTGTCACCATGTTCCCCGATGATGTAGGCGTGGACATTTCGAGGATCCACCTCGCAATGTGCGCTAAGCAGATATCTGAACCTGGCCGTGTCAAGGACTGTACCTGAACCGATGATTCGGTTCATTGGCAATTCAGATATCTTAAGGGCAACATAGGTGAGGACATCAACAGGGTTGGAAACAATAACCAGGGTCCCCGGGTTGTACTGAGTGATTTCAGGGATGATATCTTTGAAAATGTTTGTGTTCTTTTGGACGAGATCCAGCCTTGTTTCGCCCGGCTTCTGGCTTGCCCCTGCAGCTACAACCACGATGTCCGCGCCCTTACAATCCGAATAATCTCCCACATAAATCCTTGACGGCGGCACAAATGGCAGGCCGTGATTCAGGTCCATCACGTGTCCTTCGGCCCGCTCTGTCATCACATCAATGAGGACGATACTGGTCGCAAGGCCGCTTGTCATGAGTGCAAAGGCAAAGGTGGAGCCCACTTGCCCGGCGCCGACAACCGCCACTTTTCTCTGAGCCACTGAATCTTCCTCCAGCACGTTCAAATATTTTTCTGAATTCTGTTAAAAGGACGCTTTCTGAAGAATTCCGCATAAGCCAGTTTCCAGCAGACAATTCTGGTGCAATCGATCGGTTCAACCAGATGCTAGCTTCCTTTTAACAGCAATCGCCAATGCCCGATTTTTGGGAAAAACATTGGGGCTTCTTCCATATAGTTTAGATATCGCTCTCCGAACTTTGATATCATGACTCTTTCTTCTCTACGGGAAAGGCGATAGTAAGCCCAGACTATGACAGGGAACAACAGCAATGTGAGCACTGTTGGCCAGTGAACAAGCTGCCCAAAGATGACCAAAAAGATGCCGGTATACTGTGGATGCCGGATATGTCGGTAAACGCCGTGGGTTGCCAGTTCATCCTTCTTTTGAGCTCTATAAATCAGGCGCCACCCATTGAATATTAGGGCAAGACCAGCGAAAACAAAGACAAAGCCAATGATCATCTCTACCATTGCGCCCGTGTCACCCAGGCCCAGTAAGGTAGCCCAAAGATGGCCCTTCATGTGCAGCCAGGGTATGTCCATGCCCAAAAAAGATGTCAAGACGTAGATAGTTAAAGGGAACCCGTACATTTCTGCGTAAAGCGCAATGATAAAGGCTTGCACCAGGCCTGCGTTCCGCCACTCTTTAAAACTCTTTGGCGCCACGTATTTGTAAAGGATCCAGGAGGCAATCACTACCATAACAATAGTAAGCCCCCAGTGGCCGCCTAATGGTATGTCTTCAGTGTCCATAATCTATAAGGTTATTGGTGTTACCTTTTAGCGGGCTTGCCTTCATGGCCTTCTCAGATTCGTCCATGGCGATCAAAATCTTATTCTTCATGTTTGTCCCTTTTAGTCAGATGACTATTTCTCTTTTTGAAGATATTTCTTAGGCTCCTTTGCAAATTTTTCTTTGCATCCTACGGCACAGAAGTAATATTTTTTGTTGTTGTATTCGTATGTAGCTGCCGCTTTCTTCTCATCCACTTTCATTTTGCACACGGGATCGGTTGCCATGGTCCTCACCTCCTTACGTTTCTTTTTTCATTGACGTTTTCTCTTTAGTCGCGTCTCCTGGAGAAGAAACCTCGTTCACGTCACTGGAAATAATGTAGCTTTCGTTACGGTGACTCGGACATCATATAGCAACGGCAGGAGTTCTGAACCGACTTAGTCTCAAGGCATTGCTGACCACGGTGACCGAAGAAAGGCCCATGGCGGCGGCTGCAAAGATGGGATTGAGTAATATCCCAAAGAACGGAAAGAGCACGCCCGCGGCCACCGGTATCAGGATCGTGTTGTAAGCGAAGGCCCAGAAGAGGTTCTGCTTGATGTTCCGAACAGTGGCCTTGCTCAAGGCGATGGCGGTAACCACCCCCCGGAGGTCGCCACTGATCAGGGTTATGTCTGCCGATTCCATGGCCACATCGGTTCCAGTGCCGATTGCAATCCCTACATTCGCCTGTACCAAAGCAGGCGCATCGTTGATCCCATCACCCACCATGCCAACCTTTTTCCCCTCAGCCTGAAGTCTTTTCACCTGTTCGGCCTTCTGCTCCGGCAAGACCTCGGCCAGAACGCGATCGACACCGACCTGTCTCGCAATAGCCTCAGCAGTCCTCTGGTTGTCCCCAGTCAACATCACGGCCTCTAGGCCGAGGTGTCGCAAATCGGCAATGGCGGCCCTGGAGTTCTCCTTCAAAGTATCGGCCACGGCAATAATACCGGCGGGTTTTCCGTCCACGGCCACGAACATAGGAGTCTTTCCCTCAACGGAGAGATGTTCGCCCTTTTGTGCCATGGCATTCAGCACGACACCTCTTTCATTCATCAATTTGATATTTCCCAAAAGGACCCGCTTCTGTCCGATGGTGGCCTCAATCCCATGGCCAGGGATGGCGTTGAAATCAGTGGCGTCCTTGAGTCCAAGTTGTTTTTCCTTGGCTTTGTTGACAATAGCCTCTCCAAGTGGGTGTTCGGAGCCCTTCTCTGCCGAGGCGGCCAGCCGAAGGACTTCTTCTCGTCGAATTCCCTGAGCCTCCACAACATCCGTGACTGAGGGCTCCCCTTTTGTTATGGTTCCCGTTTTGTCCAGTACGATAGTGTCTAATTTGTGGGCCATTTCGAGGGCCTCCCCGCCCCGGATGAGGACGCCATACTCCGCCCCCTTTCCCGTGCCTACCATAATGGAGGTTGGGGTCGCCAAGCCCAAAGCACACGGGCACGCAATGATCATCACTGCGACGAAATTGAGCACTGCATAGGTAAGCGCCGGCGACGGGCCAAAGAAATACCAAACTATGAAGGTCAGCACCGCAATCCCGATGACAGCCGGGACGAAGTAGCTGGCGATGATATCGGCCAGTCTGGCAATGGGGGGCTTGGATCCCTGAGCCTCCTGGACCATCTTGATAATCTGGGCCAGCAAGGTGTCCTTTCCGACTTTGGTGGCCTTGAATTTGAACGTACCCGTCTTGTTCAGGGTGGCTCCTATAACCTCGTTACCGGCTGTCTTCTCCACAGGAATCGACTCTCCAGTAACCATCGATA
>JABXJW010000195.1 GCA_013375395.1 Desulfobacterales bacterium | reverse complement strand
CTAATAAAAAAATCTCGTTAAAACCGGGCTTCTTGAACAATGGATTGAAACGACCTTTCAGGTCGTGTCAATCCTTAAAGGTTTTGAACAATGGATTGAAACGACCTTTCAGGTCGTGTCAATCCTTAAAGGTTAGGTTGATTTTATCGGCTCCAGGTTAAGGTCGGTATCGAAAGCGAAAATTGTTGTATACCCAATAGACCGAAGTTTATGACCAAAACGGCACAGGATTTCTGCGTCCTTTAAATGCCTTAACCGGAGCTTTCAGCGCTCAGAGGCCATATTTATCTTCAAAACAATGGCCTTCTTGAACAATTACTCCTAGATTCATTACAGATGCCCCGGCATTATCCGATCCTGGCGCGCCTTCCCCACACAGCGCCTCGAAGCAATACCCTAATAAAAAAATCTCGTTAAAACCGGGCTTCTTGAACAATGGATTGAAACGACCTTTCAGGTCGTGTCAATCCTTATAGGTTAAACCGGGCTTCTTGAACAATGGATTGAATACGACCTTTCAGGTCGTGTCAATCCTTATAGGTTAGCCGGCGGATGAAATCCGCAGCGCATTTGTTGGGCTCAGTTGGTTTCCACATCATAGTCGCCGGTCTTCTCGTTCCGTGTATACTTTGCCTGGTATGGGTAGTCTGTGCTTGCTGTCCGCAGCAAATCAACTATAACATCCACTGGAATACGCCAAATGCAATCCTTGCGGTCGTAATCACTGACCGTCAGCAGGCTGTCCCAATTCCGTGTTTTATCCACCACCATTGCAATGGAGTAAGAATGTATGACTTGATTGCAGATGTACATAGGCTTCTTGGTTTGAGCGTGTTCCTTCGAGAATTCGTACAGCTCTTCACGATGGTTGTTTAGCAACGTCGGCAGCTTCCCTGTGGACGGCCATGCGAACACCTTTAGGCGAAAGTCCCGGACCCTGCTGGACACCTTGTGCAACTCTATTAGCCGACGCAACAGGAAGAAACCAATGACGATATTTCGTTCAACGATCTCGTATCGCCGCTGTGTGAGTCGTTTCGGTCGCGCGACGCGATGAAGGTCAGATGCCGTTTCGGCAAGGAATTCTTTCCAGTATGATGATTCCATGCTCTATTACTTTGAATGCGCAACGGCTCGGCTAACCGGACGTCAGGGAGGCGAAGCGTGTAGGCGGTCCGTGCTGAGCTGCTTGTTATGTGCTGTTCTCGATAGCTCGAAGCCCGTAGTCGTTGAACCATTTTAAAAACTCTTCGATATCGTAGCTCATCCGAAGTACGTTCACTCGGATCACCTTGACTTTTGAAAACGGTTTTTCGCAATCGCCCGCATCTGGAAGGATGATGTTCAAGTCAAGTTCGTATCCGTCAGATGGGTAACCAAGGAAACGCATATGCTTCGGTGCAGAATGAACGACGAATTTGTCTCGCACCGCTTTTATGGGCATGTCAAACCAATCAGTATTGTTGCGGATGTATTCCGCATATTCTTCGTACTCTCCGAAAGGCTCGGATAGTTTCGCGAAGAATTTCTTGTGGCCGTTGAATGATGAAAAGCTCGGCAGGCGTTTGAAGGAGAGAAAGCGTCTTGAAAGCGCGATCATTCGATCAAGCAGAATGCGTGTATGGATGAGACAATTCGTGAGGTCGAACTCAAGGAACCTTGCGATGGCATTGTACTCTTTAGCTAGTTTTCGTTGCGAGTCAGTATATCTCTGTTTTCCACCAGATCTACGAACCCATTCGGGGCCTCTTGAATAGCGTGCTGCGATAGACATTTCACGTAGATAACGGTCCATAGACAAGTAGTAAAACCAGTATGCATCGACGTAGCGCGTCAAGTCATTGCTGAAGACCCGGATTGTGTCGTATCCGAGAGCCTTCAAGAACTGATCGAGCGGGTCCTTGCGGATCCGCGTAAGCTCTTTGCGGATATTTAAACGCTGTTCAAGCGGTTCGTGTCCCAGCAGGAAATCGAATTTCGTCATCCGTCGTTTCATTCATTTTTGAGCACAAATAATTGTATGGTCTTCCGTTTAAATACTACACATAAAAAATGTTAACAACAAAAATGTAATTTTGTTGGTTTTATCTAACCGTTTAACATGCAATAAATAGAGATAGATGTATACGGATAAACACAATGAGAAAGATTCCCGCCGCCCTAAATGCACAGTTCAACGCTTTATTGGTCAAAAACAAAATCCCCCAAAGATTTCATAACCATTATTTAAAATGGTTGCGATACTATTTGGATTTCTGTCAAAGATACAGGTTTAGTGAATCAAACTCTCAGGGTCTGCCCAATTTTATCCGGAAATTAAAAGAAAAGAGGCAGACCGACGTGCAGCAAAAACAAGCAAATGAGGCCATGCATATTTATTACGAATTAATCCGATCAGAACTAAGTAATGATAAAAGTGAGCTAACCAAACAACCACAAAAACCAGATGGTGTTTACGAGGCACAGAATTCGTATCGGGCAACTCCTTCGCGATCAAAATTGCAGCCTGGCTCCAGTATGCGTGATTCAGCGCAAAATAAAGCCGCTCAAACAGGGTAAAAGATAATTGGCAATCAGCTTTCAGACAGTTATAGGATAGATAGGGGACGTTGCCGGGAACCAGAACGTTCGTGCTGGAATTGCATATCCAAAGGAAAGACACGGGATTTCGACTTGTAATGACCTGGTTCACATGATAAGAGTGTGGAACTTAAGGTCATTTTCACCGCAGACGCTCAGGCCGCAGAGATGAGGGTATTGGAGTTATAAAATCGCTAAGCGATTTTATGTAACGCGTCTACGCCGCTCAAGAAAAGAAATTCTATGCTGTGGGCTTAACCCTACAATGTTCAGGGACACATCATAGAATCTTGAATCAGCCAGATATAGGATTGCGGATTTCAGAATGCGGCCTCCGGCTCGTAAGGCCCACAGCTTGGAGAGATTTAGGTTGCACATCATTTCGATCTAAATTAAGCTGGTTACAGTAGATCAATCTTTCTATGGGGCTATCGTCAATTTTTTGTCAAGCCCTAAATTTTTGCCTTGAACTACTCCAGAGGAATATGCAGAAAATACCGATCAATCTCGCTGCGCCGGGAATGAAACTGGCAAAATCGGTCGCCAACGACAGAGGAATCGTCCTGTGTGGCCCGGGAACCGAACTGACCGAGGAAATAATCGCTCGTCTTTCTGATATGGGGGTCAAGCGGATTACGGTCAAGGGGCGGCCGGTGGATACCGGCGAAGAGGAGAAAAGCATCGGCCAACAGATAGAGGAACTTCATGCCCGGTTCACGAAGGTGGAAGGGGACCCGCTCATGAGAAGGGTCAAGGATATCTTCTTTGGGCGGCTGGAGGAAAGGGCAAAAGAGGAATGACGGTTGACAAGGAGGATATCAGGAGGCGGGTAGAGGCATTGAAAAGTGTGCCCACTTTGCCTGGTGTCTTGGAAAAAATCACTGAGTCGGTAGACAGTTCAGAGACGGCTGCTGCTGATATCGCAAGTATCATCTCTTCCGACCAGGCCCTTTCCGCCAAGGTGCTGCGACTTGTCAATTCCGCATTCTATGGGTTTCCCGGCCGTATTTCAAATGTGACACACGCACTGATTATCCTTGGATTCGACGTGGTCAAGGGAATTGTCCTTAGCACGTCGGTCTTCGACATGATGCTTGCAAAAGGACTGTTCGGCCTCTGGGAGCACTCCCTCGGGTGCGCCGTGGCCGCAGGGGTAATAGCCGGGAGAATAGAACACCCTGACCCGGAAGAAGTATCCATTGCCGCGCTCTTGCACGACCTGGGCAAAGTCATCATAAGGATAGAGCTCCCGGAGGAATCATCACTCATAGAAGAGGCCGTCGAAAAAAAAGGAATTTCCGTATACGAGGCAGAGGAAGATATCCTTGGATTGAACCATGCCACGGTCGGAAAATGGCTCAGTACAAAATGGAACCTGCCGCGCACACTCGGCGACCCGATTGCCTATCATCACGCCCCGGGACTTGCCGAACTGGCTCCAAAACAGACCGCGATCGTCCATCTTGCCGATATCCTTATCCGGGCCAGAGGTTTCGGCTCGGGAGGGGATAATCTGGTTCATCAAATAGACCCGAAGGCATGGGGTGAGTTAAACATTTCCGATGCTCTTCTGGAGGAAATTATCAACGAAATGGATGATAAATTGGAAGATGCTGAAGATTTTCTAGGCGACGACGTGCGGGTTCAGGTATGACTGAAAACAAGAAGAGGGTCCTCATCGTTGGCAGAAACTCAGCCGATACGGACGAGATAAAACGGCTATTGGATGTGGCGGGCAGTTTTATAGTTTATGCCGCAGAATCCCCTCTCCATGCCATTGACACCATATACAGCGAACCTCCGGATCTTGTCATTATCAACCATTTCCTTGAAGCAGAAGAATGCAACGATCTGTGCCGCAGGATCAGATCTGATACCGTCTTCGGTCACCTGCCGATTGTTGTAGTCCTGGATGCTGCCGGCGATAGCGCCCAGATCGACTGGGAAAACACACCGATTGATGACTATCTCCGAAAACCGCTCGATCCCAAAGAGGTGTCGAGCAGGATTTCTCTGGCCTTTGCGCGAGCCACAAGGGCGGGGGATGTCAATCCGCTCACTCGCCTTCCCGGCAATCATTCGATCATGAAGAAGATACAGGGGCGAATCGACAGCGGGCTCCCCTTTGCAATTGCTTACGTTGACCTTGACTACTTCAAGTCTTACAACGACAAGTACGGGTTCATGCGAGGAGACGAGATACTCAAGATGACCGCCCGTCTGCTCACCAATTCCATACGTAAGCTTGATTCCCGGGAGGCATTTGTAGGCCACGTCGGTGGAGACGATTTTGTCTTTATTGTCTCGCCCGAACAATTAGACGGGGTCTGTACTGAGGTCATCAGAAATTTTGATCTCATAACAGGAAACTTTTACGATGAAGAGGACAGAATACGCGGCTATATTGAATCTACAAATCGCAAGGGGGGAAAGGAGCGCTTCCCGGTTATTTCACTGTCGATAGCGGTTGTTACGAACGAGTACAGGCCGATAAAGCATATTGGTGAGGTCAGCGCCATCGCAGCGGAGGTTAAAAAGCGGGTCAAATCTATGGAGGGAAGCAAATACTATAAAGACCTGCGTGGCTCCAAGGGGGTGAAGGGGGATTAGGGCCATCAGTTCCCCGCACTACTCTGCTCTCAATGCCTCGATTGGATCCAGATTTGCAGCATGGCGGGCGGGCAGAACCCCGGCTGAAAGACCTATAAAAGCAGCAAGCATTTCGGCTAATACAACATACGACCATGGGGTGTGAGTGGGAAGGGCTGGTACAATGGCTCCGAGCAGCCACGCCCCTCCGGCGCCGATCACCAGGCCGGCTAAACCGCCGATGCCGGCCAGCACAACGGCCTCGCCGAGGAAAAGGATAAGTATCTGTCTGCGGCCTGCGCCGATGGCGCGGAGCAGGCCGATTTCCGCCGTGCGTTCATTCACCGCGATGGTCATAATGGTTAAAATGCCGACGCCACCAACCAGAAGTGAAATCCCTCCCAAGGCGCCCACCGCCAGGGTGAGTATATTCAGCACTGAGCCCAGTACGTCCAGCATCTGTTCCTGAGTAGTAATGGTGAAGTCTTCTGCCCCGTGCCGGGCGATGAGCATCTGTTTTACCTTCTTGCCGATCTCGTCTGCACTGCTGGTGGCGGCATATAGCAAATCAATTTCCATCAGGCTTTCCCGGTTGAACATGGCCAGGGCCCTGGCTGCCGGGATGTAGACAGCGTCATCCAAATCAAAGCCGAGCATTTGGCCTTTGGATTCCATGACGCCGATGACCCGGTAGCGCTCCCCGCCGATGCGGATGCGCCGGCCCAAGGGGTTCTCGCTGCCGAAAAGTTCATCCCGCACCTTGCTGGCTAACACAGCAAAAGTGCGTGCAGCACGGGGATCATCACCCGGAAGGAAACGGCCCATCGCGACTTTAATTTGCCACACTGTGGGCACCTCCGGGCCAACACCGAAGACATAGGTGCGCCTGCTGCGCTTGCCGAATTCCACCGGAGCATTTCCCTGCACCAAGGGAACTACGCCAAGGACTTTAGGGATGCGCTCCAGCGCCAGCGCATCGTCCATGCTCAAGGGTCGGACATTGCTGATAAGGGCTCCGGATATGCCTGTGGTGGTGGCTTTTCCCGGCGTGACGGCGATCAGGTTGGTGCCGAACTGGGTAACTTCTGACAGAACGAACTTGTGAATGCCTGCGCCGATGGAGGTGAGCAGCACCACTGAGGCAATGCCCACAGCAATGCCCAGCGCTGTGAGAAAGCTTCGCATCCGCTGGCTGGACAAAGCGCCCAGCGCCAGCTTTACGGAATCGTTGATCAGCATGATTCAGATTCGCTATGCTCGCTCAAGGCAGACAGGTCCCAAGGAGTAGAACCTGGTGGCTTCGCCCTACCCAGTACTCCAGTACTCCAACACTCCATGACTCCATGGTATTCGTTCACAGGTTCAGGGTTCACCGTTCAGGGTTACCTTTCTTTCGTTGACCTTGCTTGCCTGCCTGTGCGTCGCACGCAGACAGGTAGGCCAGCAAATACTTGATGAAACCTCAAATCGATCTATTTTCATGGC
>JABXJW010000194.1 GCA_013375395.1 Desulfobacterales bacterium | reverse complement strand
CGTTGCCGGGACGATTGGCGAACGTCTTACAAATATTGATTGCCATATCCCCGCTCACATGAAAGAGCGCGGCGATGCCTGTGCAGGGTTTGAAGATCTTAAGGCACGGGTATCATCTGCCTTTTGGCATTATGAGGGCCATATCTTTATCATGGCCACGGGTATTGTGGTCAGAATTATAGCGCCCCTTATTAAAGATAAGACCGTGGATCCTGCTGTCGTGGTGCTGGATGAAAAGTGCAATCATTGCATCAGCCTGGTGTCAGGGCACTTAGGCGGCGCAAATGAACTGGCAAGACAAATCGCTCAAATTGTCAATGCTGTACCGGTTATAACTACGGCTACGGATGTAAATAATGTTCCCAGCATAGATCTTATTGCCAAAGAGTTTGACCTGGCCATTGAAAATCCTGAGGCGATAAAGATCGTTAACATGGCGCTCCTTGAAAGAAAGACCATAGAGGTTGTTGATCCATACGGGCTTTTGAAAGATTCCTTGAATGGTGAGGCTTTGGGTGGGGGTAAAAATCAGCCTATGATATATGTGGGTGATGAAATTATGGAACTCCCACCGACCTGCCTGGTCTTGAGACCTCGCATCCTGGTTGCGGGCATTGGCTGCAATAGAGGCACGGGCAAAGAAGAGATCAAGAGATGCTTGTACGACGTTTTTCGTAAGCATCAGCTCTCACCAAAGAGCCTGTGCGGGCTGGCCACCATTGACATCAAAAAGGATGAGGCGGGTTTGATTGAACTGGCTGAAGAATTTGGGCTTCCGATCATGTTTTACTCATCAGAAGAACTCAACCGGGCCAGAGGAGTTCAAAGCCCTTCAAAACTCGTAAAGAGACATATTGGAGTTGAAAGCGTATGCGAAGGAGCAGCACTACTGGGTGCAAAGACAAGCAAACTGCTGGTACCCAAACAGGCAGCAAAAGATGTGACAGTGGCCGTGGCCCGAACCGTCTGTATGTAGTTAGTCTGGGGCCGGGCGATTTGGCCTACCTTTCGGAAAGGGCTGTTGAGGTATTGAATTCAGCCCAGGTAGTGGTTGGGTATAAGACCTACATCAGGCTGATTGATAAACTGCTTGAAGGAAAGGAAGTCATTTCCACTGGGATGCGCGCCGAAATTGATCGGGTCAACATGGCCCTGGAGAATGCTTTGCAAGGCCGGGACACGGCTATTGTGTCGAGCGGAGATGCCGGCATTTACGGCATGGCGGGTCTTGTGCTGGAAGTGTGCCGGCAAAAAAATCTTCGAGTTGCCTTGCAGGGAAAAGCCTTGGAAGCCGGACACGATATCTTGCTGGAAATAGTCCCCGGCACCCCCGCCCTTTGCGCGGCTGCCGCACTGCTTGGGGCCCCTCTCATGCACGATTTTGTTTCCATTAGTTTAAGTGACCTGCTCACGCCGTGGGAAGTTATTGTCGAACGCGTCACCTGTGCTGCCAAGGCTGATTTCGTCGTGGTTTTATACAACCCAAAGAGCAAGAAACGGGACTGGCAGTTGGGCGCAGTGCAGGAAATCCTGTTGAAATATCGAGACAAAGATACACCGGTAGGGATCGTAAGAAAAGCCACGCGGGAAGGTCAGAAAGTAAATATCACTACGCTGGCGCAAATGGGCACGATGGCGGTAGACATGCAAACCATCGTTGTTGTCGGGAACAGCACGTCATATGTCTTTGAGGATCTTATGGTTACACCGAGAGGGTATCTGGATAAATATGTGTCATTTTAGAGTTATGAAACATAGTGAGACAGGCGGAAACGGCGGTTAAATTTTGATTTGTGTAACTGTCTGAGCGTATTAGTGAGCGTTAAGAAAGAACAGTCAGTTGCAGGGCGCATTTTCAGTGCAGAACAAAGTGCCGGCCTTATCGGCCTTATTTAAAAGAAAGCAGCTGTTCGTTCTTTACGCTCACTTGGGCGCGAGTTTTACACAGATCAAAATTTGATCGCCGTTGAAGCCGCAATCTTTTTGAAAGGCTAAGTCCTTGCATAAATATAGGGTGAACAAAGGCGAAAATGATCAATGATAATCCTCTAGCACCGTGCCTGGCGGTATTTGGAACCGCATCCGAGGTTGGAAAGAGCATCACGGCAACTGCCATGTGCCGCATCTTTTCCAACCTGGGCCTCAGTGTTGCCCCGTTTAAAGCGCAGAATATGTCCAACAACTCGGGCGTAACACCAGAAGGGGGTGAGATGGGCCGCGCCCAGGTCGTTCAAGCCGAAGCAGCAGGCATCTCTCCTCACGTTGATATGAACCCGATCCTGCTGAAACCATCAAGCGATACCGGGTGCCAGGTTGTTGTGCTGGGAGAGGTCTTCGGAGATCGAAAGGCATCGGAATACCACCAAGACAAGGCGTTTTTGTTTGAGACCGCTTTCCAGGCCCTTGATCGGCTGCGCCGGGAGCACGACCTGATTATTATTGAGGGTGCAGGCTCTTGTGCCGAGGTAAACCTGGCAGCAAACGATATTGTTAACTTTCGCATGGCCGAATACGCCGACGCGCAGGTCATTGTAGTGGCCGACATCCACCGCGGAGGCGTGTTCGCACAGTGTGTGGGCACCCTGGAGTGCCTGCCTCCTGACCGGCGGGACAGGGTCATCGGATTTGTGATCAACAGGTTTCGCGGGGATGCAAGCCTTTTTGAAGACGGCATTCGTTGGATTGAAGCAAAGACCGGCAAGCACGTCCTGGGGCTTGTGCCGTGGTACGACGACATCCGGATCGAGGCCGAAGATTCGGTTGTAATAGAAAACCTTGTTAAGTCCCCGACACCAAAAGCAGATGATGCGGCAGCAGCCATTATCTGCCTGCCGCACATCTCCAATTTTAATGACTTCGATCCCCTGTTTCGCACAAAAGGTCTCAAGGTCTCTTTCTTGGAAAAAGCAAGGGACTTGGCGCCCTATAATGCCGTGATTCTGCCGGGCTCCAAGAACGCCAGGCGGGATCTAAAGTGGCTTGTAGATTCAGGTTGGGCCGAGGCCCTGGCATCTTACAAAAAAAGAGGGGGGTATCTTTTTGGCATCTGCGGCGGATATCAAATGTTGGGCCGTAGCATAAACGATCCTGAAGGACTTGAAGGAGAGCCCGGGAACTGTCCGGGTCTGAAGTTTCTCCCTGTAGAAACAACGCTGGCGGCGCCCAAGACCACCACCCGCACGGACTTTTCCTGGGAAGGTGTCAAAGGCAAGGGTTACGAGATTCACATGGGAAAAACCACACGCGTGGACGGGCATCCACTGTTTGAGATTCATGGCCGAAACAGCAGGGCCTGCCGTGACGCAGATGGATGCATTTCATCGGACGGCCGTGTCTTTGGGACCTACATGCACGGTCTTTTTGAAAATCCGGAGATACTCAGACAATGGCTTTCAAGGATCGGACTTGAAGGGTGCAAACTTGACGAGCATTCGGGTCCGGCGTTTCGCGATCAACAATACGACATGCTCGCGAAGCATTTCTTGAAGCACCTTAAACTTGACGGCTTCGTAAACGTTCACGGGTTCAGGGGTTCAGAGGTTCGGGGTTCACCCAAAATCTGAATCCTTGATCCGTGAGTTCTGAATGGATAAGGTATGAGAATAGAACGATTTGAGGATGTGGAGGCATGGCAGTTGGCCCGAGAGCTAACTCGCAAAGTCTATGGCCTGACAAAGAAGGCCAAATTTGCTCGCGACTTCGGGCTGAAGGGGCAAAGATCACCCTGAACGGTGAACCCCGAACCTCTGAACCCTGAACCTGTGAACCCTGAATGGTGAACCCTGAACCTGTGAACGCAATGGCTGGAGAGCGAGCGTGAAAGAGGTACTCTTTGTAACAGGCGGCTGTCGCAGCGGCAAAAGCAAATTTGCCTTAGAGTGGGCTGATGGCCGTTTCAACCAAAAGGTCTTCATGGCCACCTGCTGCGCCACGGATGATGAGATGCAGCAGCGCATCAAGGAACATCAAAAGGCCCGGGGGCCGGAGTGGCAGACCGTGGAGGTTTCAACAGCCTTGCCGGAGGCCGTGGCCTCTTACGGCAGCAAAGGTGATGTGATCCTGATAGATTGCTTGACCCTTTGGGTGAGCAATTTGTTGGAAGACAACAAATCGCAGGAGGAAATTCTGGCTCAAGCAGATGCGCTCACGGGGGCGATTGACAAGGCATCGTGCCCGGTAATCCTGGTATCAAACGAGGTTGGAGCAGGAATTGTGCCCGAAAACGCATTGGCCAGGCAGTTTCGCGATGTGGCCGGCTTGGTCAACCAGAAGGTTGCTGCCTGCGCAAACAAGGTTTTCTGGATGGTGGCAGGGATTGCGGTTCCGATTAAAGAGAAGTAGCAAGTAGATGGGAGATCGAATAGTACAAAAGGAGGATATGAAACAGCGATGAATTTGAAAGAGATTGTCAAGTCTATTGAACCGGCAGATCAAAAGTTTATCCAACAGGCTCGCGAGCGCACATCCCGGCTCCTCATGCCGCCCCGTGCGCTGGGAGAGTTGAACGTCATTTCAGAGCGGCTGTGCGGCATACAGCGGACCCTGGAGCCTTCGGTCAAAGAGAGGGCCGTCTTGGTCATGGCCGGAGACCACGGTATTGCAGCACAGGGAGTCAGCGCCTACCCGCAGGAGGTGACCGGCGAAATGGTCAAGACCTTTGTGCGGGGCGGGGCCGGAATCAACGTCCTGGCCCGTCAGGCAGGCGCCCGCGTGCTGGTTGTAGACATGGGCATCATCCCTGATGTCTCGGATTTGTCTGCCGGGACAACAGGCGAAAATACGCTGATTGTAAAAAAGGTAGCCAAAGGAACAAACAATTTTACCAATGGGCCTGCCATGACGCTGGAGCAGGCAGAACAATCCGTTACGGCAGGATATGATACTGCTGCAGAGTTGTTTGAACAGGGCATTGAACTGCTGGCAACCGGCGACATGGGCATCGGCAACACCTCGCCTTCAAGCGCCATTGGGGCGGTTGTGACCGGGCATCCCGTAGAGCGTATGACCGGCCGCGGCACAGGTGTCGATGATGATGCCTTTGCCGGAAAATGCCGGGCCATACAGAAAGGCATTGACACAAATGCGCCCGATCCCAATGATCCGCTGGACGTTTTGAGCAAGGTGGGAGGATTTGAGATTGGCGGGATTGCCGGAGCAGTGCTCGCTGGAGCGCGTTTCCGGAGGGCAGTGGTCATTGACGGCCTGATTTCAACGGCCGGCGCCTTGCTTGCACACGCAATGTGTCCTGTGGCGGCAGACTACATGTTTGCCGGACACCAATCCGTGGAGCAGGGGCACCGGCTCATGCTCGATCATATGGGACTCAAGCCGATGTTGAACCTGGGGTTGCGCCTTGGTGAGGGCACAGGGGCGGCCCTGGCCATGCACATCATGGAGGCAGGAGTGCGCGTCTTTCGTGAAATGCTCACCTTTGAACAAGCAGGGGTGAGTGAAGGGTAAGCGTGATGAAAAATCTATTAGCAGCCTTACAATTTTTGACCATACTTCCTATGGGGAAACCGGAAGATTTTCCGGGACACCGCATGGTTCCGTACTTCCCGGTAGTCGGGATCATTGTAGGGCTCCTGCTTGCGTTGATAGACACTGTGCTCAGGCATATTTTCCCCTTGGGCATTGCGTCATTGATCGACGTTTTATTCCTGGCTGCCATTACCGGCGCACTCCACCTTGACGGGCTGGCAGATACGGCAGACGGCCTTTTCAGCCACAGGCCGTCCGAACAAGTCCTGAAGATAATGAAGGACAGCCGCATCGGCGCCATGGGGCTTCTTGCCCTGATATTTGTCCTGGCAATAAAATGGGCCGGCATCTCTTCCATTGGCGAATATCGCGCACTCTGCCTTATTCTCATTCCCGCTTATTCAAGGGGCGCTTTTACCATCGCGATTCACTTCATGGACTACATTCGGCCGGAAGGGGGGACCGGCAGCGGATTCTTTTCCGGTAACAGAAGCCTTGAAGACCTTGGCTGGCTATCAGTGCCGGTGTCCTTTTCATTGTTGCTCGGCCTAAGATGCCTGGTGCTTAACTTTGCATTTGTCGGCATGGTTTTGCTCGTCCTGCTTTACTACAAGAAAAGACTGGGAGGCGTTACCGGCGATATGTTGGGCGCCCTGGGCGAGGTGACGGAAGCCGGGTTGTTTTTGTTTGTAGGGATGGGGGTATAGTGACCTTGGAAATAGTGTAAACGTTAACGGGTTCGGGGTTCAGGGTTCAGAGGTTCAGAGGTTCAGGGTTTACCGAAAATCTGAACCGTCCCGCCTGCCTCGCAAGCTTGGCGAGCGGGCAGGTGATCCGTAAGTTCTGAATGAAGAAGCCATGAAAATAGATTGATTTGAGGATATTGACGCATGGCAGTTGGCCCGAGAGCTAACTCGCAAAGTCTATGGCCTGACAAAGAAGGCCAAGTTTGCTCGCGACTTCGGGCTGAAGGGGCAAATTCAGGATGCCGCAGGTTCATCTAAAGGGTTCAGAGGTTCAAAGTTCGGGGTTGGTAAAGATTAACAAAAGAAAAGCAACCCCTGAACGCTGAACTTTGAACCTGTGAACACTTACAAAGATGTGTATGATCATGCCGGACGCACTCGCGCTGCCATTCGTGGTTTCATCAAGTATTTGCTGGCCTACCTGTCTGCGTGCGACGCACAGGCAGGCAAGCAAGGTCAACGAAAGAAAGG
>JABXJW010000023.1:9795-28069 GCA_013375395.1 Desulfobacterales bacterium | reverse complement strand
TCCATGCCCCTCGCCCTTGCGGGCAGCCTGACGGCTGTCCAATTCCGCAGGACTGCGGAATTGTCCTTGACCTTGCGCAAAATTGCTCATTTCTGGATGGGCACTAGCTATGGAATTCAAGACCGGAAAGGTGCGATCATAGAATGACGATAACGGAAAAGATCACCGCATCCCCCATTGAAATACTCAGAAACGAGATCAAACAGGCAAGGATTTCTTACGAGCACGCGCACCATCTCGACAAAGACGGCCAACTGGCTGTTGCCGTGAGCAAAGACAAAGACCGGTACAATGTTACGCTGATTACCGACATCTCCGGCCCTCTAATTTTACATTGGGGGATGGCAAAACGTTCCAGGTATGAATGGGTCTTGCCTCCATCTTCCATGCGTCCCGCCGCAACCACCGTGTTCCAAGACAAGGCCGCTGAGACGCCATTTTTTGACCATGCGGGCTACAGACGCTTGCACCTGGAGATGAGCGAACAAGAGTCGCCTACGGGCATTTCGTTTGTGCTCAAGCAGGCCGATACCGGCCGCTGGTTAAAGGATAATGGACGCAATTTCTACATCCCGGTCGTTGTCCCGCCAGAGTATGAAGCGTCTTTGGATGATCCCGAACTCGCCGCTGTTGCCGGCGAGATCATTGAAAAGGAAATGAGTCGCAATTCGTGGACCCTGATGCACCGTTTCAACTTGTGTTATGATCTGCTGGACAGGGTGAGAAACAACGTTGAGGGGCTGGCGCTGATCTTCGTGTGGCTACGTTTTTCCGCCATCAGGCAGTTGGACTGGCAGCGAAATTACAACACAAAGCCCAGGGAGTTGAGCCATGCCATGGATCGCTTGACGCTCAAGCTTGCGGATCGCTACTCCAATGAGCCGGCAGAGCATGAGCTCATTCGGCTGATACTGACCACAATGGGGCGAGGCGGCGAAGGGCAGCGGATCCGTGATGAAATCTTGGCCATCATGCATCGCCATCACATCAAGGAAGTCTCCGGCCGTTTTATGGAGGAATGGCACCAGAAACTTCACAATAACGCCACGCCTGATGATATCGTTATTTGCGAAGCCTATCTGGAGTTCTTAAGGAGTAACGGCAACCTTGATATCTTCTATAAGACGCTTGAAGCGGGCGGCGTCACCAAAGAACGACTGGAAAGCTACGAGCGGCCGATCAAGTCTCATCCCGATTTCATCCCGCATCTGAAAGAGGCATTGATTCCAGATTTCGAGCACTACTTGGGGATTCTGAAAGCGATTCATTCCGGCACTGATCTCGGAGCCGCCATCCACGCCGCAAGGCCCCTATTCAATGAAGAAATGCACAGCTTGATGGACTTCATATGGCGGCATCGAGACGATCAAGAGATCCGGGTGTGTACTCTGGTCGAAAAGATCACCGAGGCGCGCGGCCGTCTGAAAAAACAATTGGAAGGGCGCCGAAACAATGTGCGCGACTTGCTCTTCCTGGATCTCGCCTTGGAAGATTTCTTGCGCGTTGTGGTGGAACGAAATCTCCATTTGAAATTGAGCGGGGATCAACTGGTGGAATTGATTGCGATGGTGCTTGAAAACCTTTATCTTTCAAATGACGATGGCGAGCTCGCATCCTGTCTGCGCCATTGGGAGCGCCTCAGGGGGGTGCCCCGTTTTGGAAAAGAGTGGTCGCTTCAAGCCAAAGCCGTCCTCGACCGCCTCGGACGCACATTAGGCGCCTTGATAGATCGCTCTTACCAGCGACTTCAGCACAAAGCCGAATTTCTCGGCACGGCCTTTCACGCCGATTCATGGACCATTACGCTGTTCAGTGAAGAAGTGGTGCGCGGCCGGCCCGCATTCGTTTTGTCGATGCTTTTGCGTCACCTCGATCCCATATTGCGCAGGAGCGCCGATATCGGCAAGTGGCAGGTGATCAGCCCTGGCCGAGGGATGGGGCAAGTGGAAGTGGTTGGCATCTTGAGGTCCATTCAAGGCAAAAGCTTTGCTCGACCCACGGTCATAATTGCCGACGAGGTTGCAGGGGATGAAGAAATCCCGGAAAGAGTCACTGCTGTTGTCACTCCGGATGTGACCGATATCGTATCGCATGTAGCGGTTCGTGCCAGAAATGTTCATCTGCTCTTTGCCACCTGCTACGATGCCGACATAATCGCAAGGTTAAAATCGCTCAGCGGCCATCGGGTCAAGCTAAGCGTGAATGCGGCCGGTGACGTGGTTTTTGAAGAAGGCCTCGAGGAGACGGAGCCTACAACGCCGCGCATCCCCCCGGCTCCGGCACCGATATCTCCACCAGGTTTCACCGCTTACGCCGTATCAGCAAGTGGTTTCAATGAAAATAATGTTGGGGGCAAGTCAAACAACCTGACACGCTTGCAGGGCAAGTTGCCGGAATGGATAGGTCTTCCCACTTCAGTGGCGCTTCCGTTCGGGGGTTTCGAAAAGGTGCTTGCCGAAGAGAAGAACAAGGAGACTGCAAAACGTTACGAGGAGCTGATCAGGCGTGCAGATGAAGAGGCGGAGAAGGTGAAGGATGAGTTGCTCGGTGAACTCCGAAATACCGTTTTGGCCCTCAAGGCGCCTGACGGGCTGGTGTCCTCCGTTTGCAAGGTGATGGACGGGGCAGGGCTTGTGCGGCCTGCAAACTGGGATGACGCCTGGACGTGTATCAAACGGGTGTGGGGCTCCAAGTGGAACGAAAGAGCATATCTGAGCCGCACGGCAAGAGGTATTGCCCATGAGGATCTTTTCATGGCTGTGCTCATCCAGGAGGTTATTGAAGCCGATTATAGCTTCGTAATCCACACCGCCAACCCATTTACAGGCGACAGAGATGAAATTTATGCAGAAGTGGTCTTGGGCCTTGGGGAAACAGTAGTCAGCAACTATCCTGGAAGGGCTCTCAGCCTTACCTGCCGGAAAGGAGAAAATGAGCCGCAACTTCTCGCTTTTCCAAGCAAAAGCGTAGGGCTTTTCGGCGGCGGCCTGATCTTCCGTTCGGATTCCAGCGGAGAAGATCTGGCCGGTTATGCCGGCGCAGGGCTTCATGATAGCGTCATGTTGCCGCCGCCCCGAAAGGTTTCCCTGGATTACACGCAGGAGGCGCTCATATGGAACGAGCATTTCAAAAAGGACTTCTTGGTCACCATCGCCACCATCGGCGCAATGGTCGAAGAGGCCATGGGCTCTGCCCAGGACATCGAGGGCGCTTACTCCAAAGGTCGATACTTCGTGGTGCAGACGCGCCCTCAGGTGGGAATGGGAAATGAGTGAAACAGGGCGTATCCGAATCGGCAATCAGACCGCCTTTTCGGCTTTGACGGCGATACAGCCTTTCGAATATGCCGTAGCCAATGGTTTTGATGCCTTCGAGTGGTTTCCCGACAAAAAAGAATCAGGAGCGGGTTGGACGGAAAGCGACTTATCCAAAGAAACACGTGTTCTCATCAAGAATACCGCACTTGCTCATGACATGCGCCTTTCGGTTCATGCTGACTTGCCGTCAAGCCCCTTGAGACCGGAATTCTGTGATCTCCTTTATAGAGATATTGAGCTGGCACAAGATATCGGCGCATCAGTTCTCAATATTCATCTTGATACTGATGAGGGAATCGATGCCTATGTTGAGGCAATCATGCCATGCATAAGGCGTCTGGCGCGGGCCGGCATCAAACTCGCTATCGAAAACACGCCGGTTACCGGGCCGGAAGATTTCAACGAGCTATTCAGACGGCTTCACAACCTCGGCTCCACGGATGCCGCTCACGTGGGAATGTGTCTGGATCTGGGGCACGCCAACCTGTGCGAGCCGACCCGTAACGACTACCTCAAGTTTATTGATCTGCTCGATCCACAAGTGCCGATCATCCATGTCCACATACATGAAAACTATGGTGACTATGACAGCCACCTGCCCCTTTTTACAGGTCCTGCTGCAAAAGATCCATCAGGCATAAAGGGCTTTATGGTACGCATAAGAAAGCGTGGGTTTTCTGGCTGTGTCATCTTCGAGCAATGGCCGCAACCTCCGTGCCTCCTTAATGAGGCACGCAACAGGCTCTTTGATATAATCGGCAAATCATTAGGCCACATGGGAAGAATAAGCTGTCCCCCAAAATCCCCCCTGCCCCCCTTTAGAAAAGGGAATTTAGAGGTTCCTGCTCCCCCCTTTTTTGAAGCGGGGGGGATTTTGCCCCAAATGGATGATTTTGCAGATACCATTGCCGAGGCGGATCGACGTTGTCGAAGCTGGAGGGAGAAACTCGGCTGGGTTCATGCCCGTCTCACTGATGACACATTCGACCTCACGATGGAACAACTCATTTACCTGGCGCTCTATCTTCGTTTCATCGGCACGGGTCAAGTCGCCTGCAGCGAGGATGGCCGTCACTATCGTCCATGCCATCATGCCGGGATGGCGGGCCGCATGCAGGATCGTTTGTCCAAGATGACCACTCCGTACAACGTTTTCATCATCAGGAAAATCTATCCCTGGCTACCCTCTTGCGACAGCGCCTTTACCAGGGCGGAGCCGCTCACGCGAATACGGGACATAGCCCACAGAAACGATATTCCCAGGGAACTCAAACAAGAGAGCAAGCACACGCTCCAGAACAAGCTGCATCGTTGCGCAGGCCCTGAAGATCTTGCTGCCTCGGCGGCTCTGCTTAAAAGGATAACTGCTCCGGATGCAGATTATTCACCCGCTTTCGTGGAACAGTTCAAGCAATTCCATGAGGAACTCAAGGAGTTTTTCAGCGCCTGTTCTTTGGAAGAGCAACTCGAAGCAATCGCCGAGAAGGCAGACGCACGGGAAGTCAACTTGATACGTGAATTTGTTGAAGCCAAGGAAAAGGCGCAAACACCCGAACGGCTGGCAACCACGTTCGAGCTTTTAACGATGCTTCGCGGCCAATTCCACGAAAAACTTGAAAAGAACATCGGTTCCGAGGTGCAAGGACCTCAACTGGCGGATATCGGGCTGGAGGATTTTTCCTTTGTTCTCTTGAGCCGACTGATCAATCACTTTGAAGCCTCAGAAAAGGGGACGCCCTGGTCGCAGGCACTACACGTCCTGGCCCTCACTGTTGAAAATCTGCGTCTAAGCGGCTTTGATGCCGGCGAATGCCGGGCCATAGAATCCGAATCGAAGGCTTGGCGACAAAGGTTCGAACCTCAAGACCTTGATCATCTGATTCGCCTCAAGGCCACGGTTGATCGATGCCGGCGAATGGCTGAGGCCTACTGTAACAAAATTCTAGCGTTGTTTCCCGAAAGGGTCGAAAGGTTGGGCCGGGCCCTGGGTGTGGCGGAACATGCCATAAAGGTTTTCTCTGAAGCTGATATTCGCAGTCACTCGGTCTTCCAGCTCTCAAGACTTGTTGATCTTCTTTTGATAAACATTCGGGGACTTGCAGCCCTGCCACCATGGGATGCGATTGTGCCGGGGAAGGTCGCCGGCCGCCTAGTGGCAGCCCCATGCTTGAATGATTTGCCCGGTCCTTTTGACGAAGCTATAGTGGCGCTTCTGGAAAGAGTGGAAGGGGATGAGGAGATCCCCGACGAGGTGGTCGGCATTATTGTTGCTCATGAAACACCCCACCTCTCACACCTTGCCGTTCGGGCCCGAGAAGCGAAAGTGGTATTTGCCGTGTGCGAAAATACGGCTGGTTATGCGGAATTACAAGGTTTTTTGGAAGAGCGCCTGATCTTGGAAGTGTCTGCGGAGAACGTAAACGTAGAAATTTGGGCCGGCTCGGCCGATGGAGGGGTCAGTGACGGGAAAAGGAAAGATCGGCTGAGACAGGCTGAGGTGCCTGATGTGTTGCTCTCTTCTGAGCGCAGATTGCTCTCACTTGATGAGGTGACCCTCGCAACTGCGGGCTGCAAGGCAAATGCAGCAAGGCGGATCGAAGAGCTGTCGCGATTTGAGGCAGCAGGCTTTGCAGCGCCTCCGGGCCTTGTGATTCCATTTGGCGTGATGGAAGACTCCCTGCACGCCGCCGCGGACCTTGAAGCAGAGTACCGGGCATTGGCCGGCCGGTTGAATGAACTGCCTCAAAAAGAGTTCGTCGATTCCTTGAAGAGACTCCAAGATATAATCGGAAAGCTTCAAGTGCCCGATGAGATCGTCTCGGGTGTGGTCGAAAAATTCACACCAAAAGAAAGGCTCATGGTACGTTCCAGTGCCAACTGCGAGGATCTGGAAGGATTGTCAGGAGCCGGGCTTTATGACTCAGTTGCCAATGTTTCCCCCCCCGAGGTGGACCGTGCGGTGCACGAGGTCTGGTCATCCCTCTGGACCGGACGTGCGGCCACGAACAGAAAGAAACTGGGCATCCCCCATGAAAGAGTGTACATGTCCGTGCTGATCCAGCCAATGCTGCCGCCGGAATATTCATTCATCATGCATACGGTCAATCCCATAAGTCACAACACGGATGAAATTTACGTGGAGTTGGCTGTTGGCCTGGGCGAAACACTGGCATCCGGACAGACGCCCGGCACTCCTTATCGAATGGCCTGCAATAAGCATACGGGGGATGTGCGGATGGCGGCCTTTGCGAGCTTTAGCCATGCCATATGGCCTGATGGCGCGGGAGGTCTCATCCGCAAAGCGGTAGATTATTCCAGGATTGGACTTTCAAGAGATGAGGACTTTCGGAACTACTTGGGAAGGCGCTTGGGGTCAATCGGCCGATTTGTGGAAGATGCACTGGGAGGGCCTCAAGACATGGAGGGGCTTGTCTTGGGGGATGGAATCTATCTGGTCCAGTCGCGCCCGCAGCACGGGCAGGGAGTAAAGGGGGGGACGCAGGGGGGCCTGTTTAGAAACGATGCAGCTCGTTTGGTCCAAATTTGATAAAGATTTTACCCCAATCTCACCGGGTCTTAGTTAGTTGGTGAACATCTTCTTGATCTTGCTGGACATCTTCTTCGATTCCAGCTTGGCAAACTCCTTCAGGAGGGCTTCTTGTTTCTTGGTGAGGCCCGAGGGTGTTTTTACAAGCACCTGTATAATCTGGTCCCCTCTTCCGTGTCCCCTGAGGGAGGGGATACCTTCGCCTCTAAAACGAAACACCTCCCCCGGCTGGGTTCCCTTGGGAATGTGAAGCTTCTTTTCCCCTCTCAGGGTTTGCACCTTGATCTCGGCACCCAGGCTGGCGTCGACAAACGAGATAGGGATCTGGCATATTACGTCGTTGTTTTTGCGCCTGAAGAACTCATGTGACTCCACGTAGATGTAGATGTAAAGATCTCCTAGTGGCCCGCCACGCGCGCCGCGTTCCCCCTCACCTGTAAGTCTGAGCCTCGAGCCGGTATCGACCCCGGGTGGGATCTTGACGGCAACCTTCTTCTCCTTTTCAACCTGCCCTGCCCCCCGGCATTGCGGACAGGGATGTTGTATAGTCCGCCCTTCTCCGCGGCAAAAGGAACAGGTGGTTCTGATGCTGAAAAAACCTTGCATCCGATTGAACACACCACTTCCGCCGCAGTGCGCGCAATCCTCCGGGTAAGTGCCGGGCTTGCACCCTGTTGCCTCGCAGATGGCGCAGTTTTCAAGCTTTTCGATCTCGATTTCCGTTTCAACCCCAAAGGCAGCATCCATAAAACTGATGGGAAGGTCGTACCTCAGGTCAGCACCCCGGCGTGCTGCGGTCCTGGATCGCCCCATGCCACCGAAACCGAAGAGTTCATCAAAGATGTCGCCGAAGCTCGAGAATATGTCATCAAATCCTCTGAACCCGGAAAATCCGGTCCCTTCAAGACCTTCGTGCCCATACTGGTCATAGATGCGTCTTTTTTCAGGGTCTCGGAGCACCTCGTAGGCTTCGGCGGCCTCCTTGAACCTCTCTTCTGCGTCCTTATCACCAGGATTGCGGTCCGGATGGGACTTAAGAGCCATTTTTCTATAACTGGCCTTGATTTCATTTTCACCGGCATTGCGCTCAACGCCGAGGATCTCATAATAATCCCGCTTGGTGGTCATGGCCTCAATTTGCCCTTCTGTATGGACTCTTCACTCTCGTTGTCCTCTTTCTCTTCCTCCGGCTTCGGCAGGTTGTTCACAAAATCGTGAGAAAGCTCGTAGATCGTATCGCTCCCATCTGACTTGGCATAATAAGAAACCGCGGGTTCTTTTCTCACACCAAAGCTCAGGCCGCAAACAAGCATCCCGTTCTCATCCATAAGCTTGACCATGGCACGGGGTTTGTCCAGGCCGTAATATGAAAGGGGTCGCTCCGGTTTTTCAAATATTTTTTTAGACTTCAGCCCCTCAAGGCGCCAAACCAGACTCTTGATTCGACTTTCGGCGATCTTTTCTGCTGCCGGCCTCAACAGGGTCCACTTTTTTTCTTTCTTCTCTGCCGCAAACTTTTTATTATCAACACGCCAAATCATCTTGGCAACCGCGTCTTCCTTGAATCGAATGATCCGCTTGTCACGCAAGTCATCCGCGTTTTTGTTCAAGGCATCTCTAAAGCGAGCGTAAACCAGCAGCAATCTTTCCTCCTGGTTCACCCTGACATAGCGCATGTTTCCGGCGGGGTTCTCTCCTCCCACAAGCACTTTCTCCGGCGCAGAAATTCCCGCCACAGACAGGGCCGCCTCGATCTCAGGCCCGGCCAAACCAAAATCGGCCAAGTTTTCCGGAAGGGGCTTTATTTCTCGCTCCCACTTGCCGTCTGACAGCGTGTCGACGATTTGCTCACTCGCCCACCTGTCAGCCTCGGTCTTGATCGGCTCAGAGATAAACCAATCCTTGCCTTTCTTTTCGACGACGACCGTGCCCTTTGGATTCTTCAGCCTTATGCGCTCTACGTTTTCACCGTCTATGTTCAAGACCTTCTTGGATGCCCCGACCTTTTCCTTCTGTCTTGCCGTCCAACGAACTTCATAAACGTAGTAAAACACGGCCAAGAGAAGCAGAAGGGCGGAAAGGAAGGTTATCTTTTTGGGATTCATCCGGATGCCTTTCTTGCGCGCAGGACTATGATGCCAAAAACCAAAATCGCAGCAGGAAGCAACACCACGCAAGTCCAGAATACGATCCGCCCCTGGGTGTAGGAAAGGACCACGGGCCGGCTTTCACGTTCCTTTGGACGAATCGCAATAAGGTCCTCCTCTTCAGCCAGCCAGCTCAAGCTGTTCATGAAAAGATCACGGTTGCCGGAAAGGTTCAGATAGGCATTGCCGGCAAAATCGGAATCTCCAAAGACGACAACCCTGCCTGGCCGCACGGCAGCCTTGTTATCATCTTTGTCATCAGAGGCTTTATTCTCCTCTTCTATTGGCTCTTCTTTCCGTTCGCTGTTCTCTTTCGCGCCTTCCTCTTTGATGGTAGAGACCACGGCCACCGGCACTGGGCCCATGGCATCCTTTTGCTTGTCAAAAGATGCCTTGCCCTTTTTGAGCATTGCAAAATCGGTCTCAGCCCAACTGCTTGGCCCTGTCTTGGCAAGTTCCGTGTTCTCCACATGCCCTGGCGCATCCTTTGCCGCATGGACAGACCTGGCAAGCGGGAAAAAAGATGCTGACTTGAAATTCTCGGCAATTGGATGATGGCCGGCGTACTGGGAGACAACAGGGGTCATATGGTCGGCACCGAAGATCCTGCTCATCCGGTCCACAATGATGTTTTGCCCCACCTCAATTCCGTAGGATTTCAAAAAGGCCGCCAGCCCCGGATCGGTCTCAGGATCGATCAGGATCAACAGGTGCCCCCCCTGATCAATGAAGCGCTTCAACATGGAGATCTCTTCGGGAAAGATGGCCTTCTTGGCTCCGGCAATGACGAGCACGGATGCGTCTTCAGGAACCTGATCTGCTCGCATAAGAAGAAGATCCCGCACCGCGTAGTTCTGTCCTTCTATGGCCTCCTTTACGGCGCTGTAACCGTCTTTGCCATGATCGTCCGGAGATTTTTCGTCATGCCCGGTCAAAAAATAGATGACCTTTTCCCCTTCCCTGGTGACTCGCAACAAGGCATTGGTCAGTTTTTCCTCGTTGGCCTGTGTAATCTTCTCCTCACGGGCTTCTCTCTCTATTACCAGGGTGCCGTAGGTAGTAATCTTGTAGCGCCTCGCCTTCCCGGGGAACCGGTCCGGATCTACAAATTCGAAAGTGAATTTGCCCGAGCCGTAGGCATACTGGTCCAGCAGATCCCCGGCTTCTTCAGCCCCCGGTGATCCCTCCTGGTAGAAGGCCGTGACACGGACCGGCTTTTCCAGGTTCTTCAATATCTTGACGGTCTGTTCTGAAAGGGTGAATCTCTTGCCGGCAGTCAGGTCGAATCGTGTGCTGTGCCTGGCCGAAATAGCCTCCACAAAGATCAGGATGCCCAAAACGAGCAAAATCAGGAGGAGGGCATTTGCCGCGTGCCTGGCTGATCGCTTCTTGCAATAGTCTTTGATGGTGTTGAAACTACCCGCCGCATAAGTGACAAGACACGAAAGACCGATGAGCCACCCGCCCCATGCATAGCTTTGTGCCGCAGGTATCATGCCGTAGGCTATTGCCGAGGCCACGATGATAATGAACCCGATATATCCCAGGGAGGTGAAAATCTTTTTTCGCTCTATCCTCGCCATCTCTTTGACTCCAGAGAGCGCATCGTCATAAAGAGAAACAATATGCTAAAGTCGACATAGTAGATAACATCCCGGGTATCGATCAGGCCCTTTGCAAATTTCTCGAAGTGGCCAAGCAGAGAAAGGTGAGAAAGAACCTTCCCAAGGGAAGGCCCGGCAAACGCCTCGGACCAGCCGATCAACCAGAACATGAGGATCGCCCCAAAGGTAACGGCCGCGGACACAATCTGGTTTTCCGTCAAGGAGGATACCAGAAGCCCCAGGGCGATAAAAGCGGCCCCCATGAGAAAAAGGCCCAGATAACCCGTGAATATGGGGCCGAAATCCGGTTTGGCATACAACCATATAAGAACCGGATAGAGCCAGGTGAGGGCAAGCATGGCGAAAAAGACCACCAGGCAGGCCACAAATTTTCCCATGAGCAACTCGGTTTCACGAATGGGATAGCTCAGGAGCAATTCGAGCGTGCCCTCCTTTTTCTCCTCTGAGAAAAGGCGCATGGTCAAAAGCGGCATCATCAGGAGCATGATCACGCTCATGTTTGAAAACGTAGGGTTCAGGACCATGTCCGTCACGTTGATACCGCCGGCCCAACGCATTCTCATGGCCTGCATGCTGAGCATGCTGAAGTAGGCAAAGGCGCTGTAAAAAAAGTAGCCTGAAAGCACCAAGAAGATAGTCATCACCGCATATGCGATGGGAGAAGAAAAATATGCATACAGTTCCCGCCTCAAAATGGCATAAAAATTTCTCATGGCGTCTCTTCCGTTACAAGACGAATAAAGACATCTTCCAGGGTCGGCCGGATTGTGCGCATCTCCAAGAGCGACCACCCGCCACCAACAATAGATTCCGCTATGGCATCACGCACATCCTTGTCTTGTTCCATCTCTACAACATACCGGCATGTGCGCCCTGTCGGCTCTCCGTCTACGGAAGCCCTGGCAACGCCCGGCAAAACCTGAAGCCTTGCCAGCACATCGGCCTGCGGCCCCTTCACTTGCAGGGCAACCTTGCTTGCATCTTTTCCGGCCAACCCTTCAGGCGTATCCTCTGCCACGATCCGCCCCTCATTTATGATCACAACCCTTTGGCAGGTCATGCTCACCTCCGGAAGAATGTGGCTGGAAAGGATCACGGTCTTGTGTCCGGCAAAACTCTTGACAAGCTCCCGGATCTCTATGATCTGCTTGGGATCCAGGCCGATTGTAGGCTCGTCCAAAATCAGGATGTCAGGATCATTCAAGATGGCTTGCGCAATACCTACCCTCTGTTGAAACCCCTTGGAAAGTCTGCCTGCGAACTGTTTGCGCACCTGCTCAAGGCCGCATCGCTCTGTGACCCGGTCCACCTCTGCTTGCCGTCGCCTCCTTGGCACACCTTTTACGTCGGCCACGAAATTCAGATAGGCATCCGTTCTCATCTCTTTGTAAAGGGGTACGTTTTCAGGGAGGTACCCCAGCCGCTTTCGAACCTCAAGCGACCGGTCAAATACGTCGAGGCCGTGGATGCGGGCCGAGCCGGATGTGGGAGGGAAAAACCCGTTCAGCATTCGAATGGTTGTGGTCTTGCCTGCGCCATTGGGTCCGAGAAATCCTACAATCTCGCCCTTTTCAACCCGGAAGGAAACGTCCAGAACCGCCGGGACCGGGCCAAAGTATTTGGACAGATGATCGACTTCAATCATAATAACTCATTAAAATAATACACAAGTCCCCTTTGTCAATACTCTGGACAAGCTGAAAGCTCAAAGCTGAAAGAAGTATTAGATATTAGACTTTCAGATTCTCTCGCCTTCAGCTTCCAGATTTCAATAAAAACATACCTGTCGAGGTGATAGGTAATAGTTAGTGTCCATCTAGAAATGGTAGATTTTGTCCCAAGGCAAGGCCGCACAAGGATTGGCACCGCAGGCGTAGCAGCGCTACGTCGAGGACGACAATCCGCGGAGAACACAGCATTGGGGCAAAAGATGCCATTTCTAGATGGACACTAGACATTGAAGCGGAAATAGATCACATCTCCGTCTTGAACAAGGTAGGTCTTTGCCTCAAGGCGAACCTTGGCCTCCTTTTTGGCCTGCTGGTAGGCGCCTGAGGCGATCAGATCATCATAGGCCAGGACCTCGGCACGGATGAAGCCGTTCTTCATATCCGAGTGGATCGCCCCTGCCGCATCCAGCGCCGTTGTCTCCGCCGGAATCAACCAACAACGCACCTCGTCGCTGACTACTGTAAAAAATGAGATAAGGCCGAGCAAATTGCAAGAATGCCGAATCACTCTGTCGGTGGCGGAGCTTTCAATATTATATGCGGCCAAAAACTCTTCGGCCTCTTCGGCAGAGAGCTCGGCAAGCTCCATTTCAAGCTTTCCCCGAACCACCAGGGCATTGGCAAGGCCGGGCGAGTCTTGCCACGCAGGCAGGCTTTCATCTTCTTCGTCGTTGTTAAATATTATCATGACCGGTTTGGCCGAAAGGAGTGCATATCCCTTCAAAAGGGGTGCGGCAGCCAGCTCAGGATAATCACGCAACGGCCTTTCACTCTCAAGGACCTTCAGGCATGCTTCAAGCAGCCCCAGCTCTTCATCACTTATTTTTTTGCCGCGCTTTTTGTCGAGACCGATCCGCTCGATTCGCCCCTCCACAACCACGAGATCAGCAAAAATCATGTCACTTTCAAGCTTGAGCAAATCATCTCGCGGTTGTGGGGCTTTGCCCCCAGGCTGCTCAAAATTCCGCACCACATGGATCAGGCTGTCGCAAGGGCGGACCTCGTTCCAAGCGCTCTCATCTCCCCTTGTCTTCCGGCCGTAAGCCTTTGCAGCGTAAGGCAGAAGGTATTCCAGATAGGCATAAACGGTCTTCTTTGGTTTGAGCAGGTTGCCAAGCTTGTCAACCCTTTCATCCGGCACACGCACTGTGCCGATGCGAGGCCCCTTGTGAGCCCACTGCTCAGGCTTGCTCCGGGTAAGGGCCTGGAAGACAGTCGATTTGCCTGCACCCGGAAGACCGATTATCGCAAGTCTCATGGTTTACCGGCGCCCCCTATTCGCGTAAGGCAAGAATGAAGCTTGCTGTTGTTCATAATTAGACGTCTCGGAAATTCTACAACTTATTGAAAATATAAGAGGTTTTTGAGGCCTGGGTTTTTGCCTTGCGCATGGAATAATGGAATGGTGGAATATTGGAATGTTGATTTTCAAAGGAAGTTACACATTTATTAACTTGCCTGTCAAGAGAGATTTTGCCAATAAACCATTGTCCCATTTTCCCAGAACCCATTATTCCATCATTCCATTATTCCAACATTCCAATTGTGAGCGAAGCGAACTAAGTTCCCAAGATAACTGCGGTTTTTTGGCATCTGGGCCCTCTGGAATAAAGCTTTTGATCAAAAAGCCGATAAAAATAATAGCAATGAAGTTACGCCGATGACAACACAAAAAAGCGTTATCGGCTGATCAGGCCACAGCACGGTTTGGTTATTGTGCCCGGCCAAAGAGTATCAGAGCCAATCGGACACGCACGAAGGAGAGATGATTTCTGACAATCATAAACAAGTAGCGCTTAACGGAGTGGGTATGAATTTCAAAAAATTGGTTGAAAATCTAGGTCTCAATGATGATGAATTCTTGGAAGTGATGGAAATCTTTATAAGGACTACTGCTTCTGATCTGGACAGATTGCAATCCGCCATTGTCGTGGGGGATACACGGCAGACTGCTGAGGCGGCCCATGCCATAAAAGGCGCTGCCGGGAATCTCGGGTTTAACGAGATATACGAAATGGCAAAGGCGCTTGAAGAGAAGGCCAGAGAAAATAGCCTGGAAGGGGCTGCAAAATCTGCCAAGACAATCAGAAAAAAGTATGAAGAGATAGCCGACAAATTCAGGTAGTCGTTTGATTAAACGCCGCCGAACAGTTTAACTCCTTACATGGTCCAAAACTATGCTCTTCGGAGACGACATGGAAGGAAAGCAAAATCCGACTCTACTCATCGTCGACGACAGCCCTTTGAGTGTGGCGCTTTTGGAGAAAATGCTCCGGAAAGAGGGGTACGCAGTCATCACAGCCAGAGACGGACCTCAGGCACGAAAACTTGCCTTTGAGGCCAAGCCTGATCTTATTATACTTGACATCATGATGCCCGGGGAAGATGGATTTAAGGTCATCGGCCACCTTAAAAAAAACGCTCGAACCGCATCCATTCCAGTCATTTTTTTGACAGGAAGAGACGACTTGAATGCCAAGGTGGCAGGTTTTGATCTGGGCGCTGTTGATTACATAACAAAACCGTTTCATGGCCCGGAGGTGTTGGCCCGGGTGCGACTCCATTTAAAGTTATCTCTTGCCACCAATTCCTTGATTGCAAGCCAGGCGAGCAAGTTAAAACAGCTCAAGGAGGCGCAAACTTCCATGCTGACGGAGCCGGACGACCTTCCGAGAGCGCATTTCAGCGTCTATTATTCATCGCTTCTGGAAGCGGGGGGCGATTTTTATGACGTTTTCCCAATATCCGATGAGATGTTTGGATATTTTGTGGTCGATGTATCGGGCCACAACATCGCCACCAGCTACATCACTGCCGCCGTCAAGGCCCTGTTAAAACAAAACTGCACCCCCATCTATGGACCTACGGAAAGCATGAGGATGATCAACGATGTCCTCGTGGAAATATTGCCTGAAGGGATGTACCTGACTGCCTGTTATGCGAAACTCAACCGCAGAAAAAAACTCCTGTCAATCGTGAACGCGGGGCATCCTCCGGTTGTCTATCTTCCCAAAGACGGCGAGGCCAGGTTGATAGAGCAGGTAGGTGATGTCCTCGGCATTTTCAATGAGGTTTACTATGAACAGCATGATATCAGAGTTTCCCCAGGCGACCGTTTCCTTATCTATTCAGACGGACTGATTGAAAAGCCTCCGCTGAAGAAGGTATGGTGCGAATGCCTGCCCGAACTGCTGAAGGCATGTTTTCACGTCAGGGATATTCCTATCCGATCATTGGCGCCGGAACTGGCGCGCCTGATGCGCGATGAAAGATACCAGGTTAATGACGATGTAGTGGTTGTTGGGGTTGAGGTGTAGGCTTGGGATTGCGGCTTGTAGGAGTCGAATTTTGGATTAAGGATTATGTTGCGACACATTGTGAGACACATTGTGAAAGGAAGGGATAATGTGTTTAAGGCCTCTCGGAGGCCAAACGGTCTTGATATCTCTCTTTCTTCCACGCTGGAAAACATCGACCGGGCCGATAAAAACACCAAAGGGTTTTTGCACGGCATGGGCCTTGAGGCAGAGGCGTTTGCAATACGGGTGGCCATGCGTGAAGGCATCTTAAATGCCATCAGGCACGGGAGTTGCGGTGATCGCAATAGAATCATTAGATACAGCCTGCGGCTGGAAAACAACTCTCTGATTATGGAAATTGAAGACGAAGGAAGCGGGTTTGACTGGCGAACCAGCCTGGAAAATAAGCATTTATCGAATTCTGGTTCCGGTCGAGGGTTGTCCATCATGAAGGCATATTTTGCAGACGTTACATTCAACGACAAAGGGAACAAGTTGATTTTGAGGAAAAAGATCAGTTAAGCGCGTGAACGGACACAGCTCTTCAAGACGCACATAACCTTCCTGGGTCGTTTCAAATCCTTTCAAGAACATTTTCGCAGCCAAGCTTCGCATTCCTTTGGCTTGTGTTCCCAAGAAACCGACAACGGGTGTCAAGAGGTTGACGGATTTGCCCCACATCTCTGGAACCGGCGACCCGACCTCACAAAGGGAGCACCTTTGAGGGCTAAAAAAAATATTTCTGCATTATTCAATATTATTATGTTCTCATTAGGAAGTGGCACAGATCTTGATAAGATAAATGGTCAATGCCTTGGCTGCACGTGGAGTTGGGACAGGCCATTATTATCATTATTGTAAGGAAAGGAGACAGGCTCATGGAAAAAGCCAAAAAAGAGGCTGAACAAAGGGTCTTCAGACCCGGCGAAGATATTGTCGCCCCCACGGTGGATGGCCTTAGAAAAAAATTGCTGAACTTGATGGAAGGTGGTGGTAAAGAGCTGGTCGTAGATCTGACCGGAGTGCAGATGATCGACTCGGTCGGCATTGGGCTCCTGGTCGCCACTCACAATTCCCTGCACAAGACCGGGGGAAGATTGGTGGTAACCAATGCCTCAAAAGATATATGCGATCTTTTCAAGGCAATGCGGTTGGATCAACATTTTGAATTAAGGATGAGCGAATAGGAAGAAAAGCCATGAGGGCTGAAGACGACGAAACCTTAAACATGTATGTGGCGGAATCGCTGGAACACCTGGCCGATATTGAAAATTACCTGCTGGCCATTGAAGAGGCCGGGGATGATTTTGACGCCGAGCAGATAAACAAAGTTTTTCGGGCCGCCCATTCGATCAAAGGCGGCGCTGCCTTTTTGGTCCTCAACAACGTCAAAGAGCTGGCCCACAAGATAGAAACCGTGCTGGAACTAATCCGCAGCAGTGAAATCGCTCCCAACCCGGAAATTATCAATATACTTCTTCTGGCCTTTGACAGGCTGCGGAATCTTATCAATAATGTCGGCCAAAGCGATGAAATCGATATCTCAGAGGATATAGAGGCCCTCACCGACCTGGCGACCACCTCCTTGCCGTCGGAGGAAAGACAGAGCGTACATAAGATGCTGGATATCTGCCTCCCGAATGGGGAAAGCGTTTTCACTGTACCCGAATTTGATATCTCACAGGCCACAAAGGGTGGCAAGTTCCTTTATCTCATTGAATACGATCTCATTCATGACATTCATAATAAGGGCGATGCGCCGCTTCATATTCTGAAAGAGATGGAAAAAGGCGGTATCATCGTGGAAAGCAAGGTTGGCATAGCCACGGTAGGCGCCCTTGAAGATGACTCTCATGGCAACAGGATTCCCTTCCTGGTCCTTTTTGCCTCCGTGATCGATCCGAATATGATCGACGCCCTGATCGATATCGATGAAAGCCGCATCCACCTCGTGGACGAACGGATGATTGTGGATAAATCCAAGTCCAAAGCGAAAGAGACGAAATCGCCAAAGACAACCGAAACAGCGGAGCCGGCAGACACGACAGATGAGTCCGAGCCGGCAGAAGAGACGGGCCCGGCATGGACTCTTGTAAAAGAGGTTGAGCCGGATCCAAAGGTCCACCAAAGCCGCCCCCTGATATTGAGATCAAATCTTTCCAGCCCGAAACAAGCCTGCGTGTTAACGTAAGCCTCCTGGATTCTCTGATGACCCTGGCCGGAGAACTGGTGCTGAGTCGCAACCAACTGCTTCAGGCCATATCCTCCCGCGATCAACATCGCCTGGAAGCTACCGGCCAGCAGTTAGATCTCATCACCTCTGAACTTCAAGAGGCCATCATACTCACCCGGATGCAGCCGATAGGCAAGATCTTCAATAGATTTCCCCGCGTGGTCCGCGATCTCGCCAGGAATTTAGACAAAGAGGTTGAGTTAAGCCTTGAGGGGAAACGGGTCGAACTGGACAAAACCATCATTGAGGGGCTGAGTGATCCCCTGACCCATCTGGTCAGAAACGCAGTGTATCACGGCATAGAACCGCCGGATGTTAGGCGCAAAGAGGGCAAACAGCCGGAAGGCCGAATTCTTCTGAGGGCGTATCACGAGGC
>JABXJW010000023.1:0-9785 GCA_013375395.1 Desulfobacterales bacterium | reverse complement strand
CACGAGGCCGGCCAAGTCAATATCGAGATTGCTGACGACGGCAGGGGCCTGGACGGAGACACGTTGGCATCAGCAGCCGTAGCCAAGGGCCTGATTACCAAAGAACATGCAAGAATGATGTCGGGCAAGGAAAAAATCAATCTGATTTTCCTCCCTGGCTTTTCCACGGCCGAAATAGTGAACGATGTCTCCGGACGTGGCATGGGTCTGGACGTGGTCAAGACTAACCTGGATAAGCTTGGAGGCGTATTGGACACAGATTCACAGCCCGGTAAGGGGACAACTATACGGATAAAGCTTCCCCTTACGCTGGCTATCATCCCGAGCCAAATACTTTCAGTCGGCACAGAGCGCTATGCAATTGCCCAGGTAAACTTGTACGAACTTTTGAGAATTCGGGCATCCGAGGTCAAGGACAAACTGGAAATAGTAGGAGATGCCGAGGTCGTGAGGCTTCGAGGACGCCTCCTCCCTCTCATACGTTTAGGCGATGCCATTGGCATAGAGCAGACATACATCGATCCGAAAGATGGGCAGAGAAAGCCGGACCGCCGCAATAATGTGGCCGACAGAAGATCAAAGAAGAGCCCCTTATTTGCAGATGATTCAACCAACGACGTTCAACCGGCGACTCGCGACTCGCAACTCCAAAACCGAAAACCAAAGGATCGACGCTACCATGCCGGCAGCGCGGTCAACATCGCGGTGGTATATGCCGGAGCGCTCAACTACGGGCTGGTCGTTGATGCGTTACACGACTCGCAGGAAATTGTGGTCAAGCCCTTGGGCCGCCATCTCAAGCATTGCGACGGGTATGCCGGGGCCACCATTATGGGCAACGGCCGCGTGGCTCTCATACTGGATGTGGCTGGCATAGCTCGAATGGCCCAATTAACGTCCGTGGACGGCACAGACAGGGCCGCGGAGGTTTCCGGCGAGGCCAGAGAGGCCATCAAAGAAACAAAAGACAAGCAATCCTTGTTGGTCTTCAGGAATGCCGAAGATGAACAGTTTGCCGCCCCATTAGTTTTGGTGGAACGAATTGAAAAGATAAAGGCCGCAGATATCGAGCAGGTTGGAGGGAAAAAGGTCATCCAGTACCGGGGAGCGAGCCTTCCCGTCTTTGCCATCGAAGAGGTTGCCAAAGTCAAGCCGCTGGCGCACAGAGAAGAGTTTGCAGTGATCGTCTTCAAGGTCGCCGGCAGGGAAGTCGGACTTTTGGCCACCCCTCCGGTGGACGCCATAGACGTATCCATACAGATTGATGACAGCACTCTCAAGCAGCCGGGAATCACAGGCTCTGCCATCATAGGGGATTACACTACCCTCATGCTCGATGTTTTCGGTTTTATGGAGATACTGAATCCGGACTGGTTCGAAAAGCATCAAGCCGTTCAGATATCAAGCAACGGTAAAGCCCGCACCATTCTCCTGGTCGAAGACTCTAATTTTTTTCGGAAGCAACTCAGGAGTCTTATGGAGGATGACGGCTACAACGTTATTGAGGCAGAAGACGGAGTGGTCGCATTGAATATTCTCAAGGAACACAGCGATGAAATAGGGATAGTGGTTACCGACCTCGAGATGCCGAATATGGATGGCTTTATCCTCACCCAAAGGATAAGGGGAGATAAGCAATTTTCACATCTGCCGGTCGTTGCCCTGACCTGTTTGGCCGGGGGTGAAGATGTGGACAGAGGAAAAGAGGTCGGCATAGACGAATACCAGATCAAACTGGAAAAGGAAAAGATCATGGAAAGCATTCATAATTATCTGAAGAAAGGCAGGTGATCATTTGCTATACGGCGCACGGTGTTTTTCGGTGTTCAACCTCCGATGTTAAATGAAAAGTTTCGGTGGTACTGCACAACGCAACCACCCGCAATGTTATAGGAGGTCTTGGTATGTATAGGATGATTAGGACAAAAACCACAGCATGTATGGTCTTTTTGATCACGTTTCTCTTATGGGGATGGCCTGTTGGTCGGGCCGCATCAGTGACGAGAAGTACCTATGTTGGTTCCCAAGCCTGTCAGGATTGCCATGAAACCGAATATGAAAACTTTACGGCTTATGCCAAGAAGGCCCACTCTTATGAAAGCATCAAGGTGATGAAAAAGGGCCTCACGGAGGCAGAGTTTCGCGCGTGCTTCCAGTGTCACACCACTGGATACAAAAAACCGGGGGGATTTCGCTCCGAACATGAGACGCCCAACCTCAAGAACGCAGGTTGCGAGGTCTGCCACGGCCCTGGGAGCCTTCATGTTGAAACCGAGAAACCAGAGCATATCAAAGGAAGCTTGACCCTAAGGGATTGCGAGTATTGCCACAGTTCGGAACGGGTGGCCGCCTTTAATTACAAGCCTCTGATCTACGGGGGAGCACATTAAAGGAGAAAAATGATGGAATTGCCTCTATTCTACAAAGAACACCTATGGGTCAAAGTACTGGTCGCTATGTCAGCGGTGTTTATCCTCGTCATGAGTACCATCATCATTTTGAATATCATAAGTGAGAATGCCATGCTCAAGGCCCAAATGAAACACCAGGGCGAGATGCTGGCCGAGTCTGTGGAAGGGAGCATGAACGATTCCCTTGCCGTAGGCAACAATAAGGCAGTCCGACAACAGTTTCGGAGACTCAAGGAAAAAATGCCTGATGCAGATATTTTTGTCTTCGATTTCAAGCAGGTGATTTCCTTTGCCACGAATGCGGATGTAGAAGGGAGACGCGTGGAAAGCCTTATAAAGGATAAGGCAGTTGCAAAGGCTGTTGTCCCGATGCTGGAAAACGGAGAGGCGCCGGCCGAGCCGTTTGAAGAATGGATTAACGACACCCCGTATCTCACTATCCTTCGTCCCACCTTGAACGAACCCCGGTGTTTTCATTGTCACGGCAGCTCACGAAAGGTATTGGGAGGGGCTTTGATCAGGGCATCGACCGAAAAGGCGTTTGCCGCCATCAGTGCGGCCCGCAACAGGAACATAGTAGTCGGGGTTGTCGGTTTAGGCATCGTGATAGTGTTCATCTATCTCGTGTTTCATCGACTGGTCAACACTCGACTTCAGCAAGTGTTGGAAGCAGTCGACAGGATAGGCAAAGGCGATCTTACCTACCACCGTAAAGTCATGCGACAGGACGAGATAAGCCGTGTCTTTTTGCGCCTCATTGACATGACCGGCAATATCCGCAACATGGTCAAAGAGATTCTCTCGGGGAGCGAAACGATGGCTTCTTCCTCCACAGAAATGTCAGCTATTTCCGAACAAATGTCTTCAGGTGCGAACCAGGCTTCCGGGAAATCAAACAGCGTGGCCACCTCATCCGAAGAGATGAGCTCCAATATGACCTCTGTTGCGTCTGCCATGGAACAGACCTCGACCAATGTCGGCTTAGTGGCCACTGCAGCCGAACAGATGAATTCCACGATCAATGAGATTGCCCAAAATGCGCAGAAGGCTTGCACCATAACCGATCAAGCGGTTTCCGAGGCGAATAGCGCATCCGGGAAAATTGAAGAACTTGGCAAGGCAGCCAACGAAATAGGGATGGTCACTGAGGCAATTACCGAAATCTCCGAACAGACCAATCTCCTCGCCTTAAACGCCACCATAGAGGCTGCTCGGGCTGGGGAAGCCGGCAAAGGCTTTGCCGTCGTGGCCAACGAGATCAAGGAATTGGCCAAGCAGACAGCCGGGGCCACGGAAGAGATCAAAAAAAAGATTGAAGGGATTCAGGGGTCAACGGCAGGGACTGTATCAGAGATCGAAGAGGTTTCAAAGGTCATCAATCAAGTCAATAATATCGTAACTACCATTGCCTCGGCCGTTGAGGAACAGTCTGTGACCACCAAAGAAATTGCTGCCAACGTGGCCCAGGCATCGCAGGGCATCCAGGAAGTCACCCAGAACGTTGCTCAAAGCTCTGACGTGTCTGCCGAGATCGCCAAGGATATCGCCGATGTGAATAAAGCGGCAACCGAGATGTCTAATAGTAGTTCACAGGTCAATCTCAGTGCTCAGCAGCTATCCAAGATCGCCGAGCAATTGAAGGAAATGGTGCACAAATTTACAGTGTGAGCGGTCGTTTGCCCTTAAGATTCGTGTCTTTTCCGGCAGAAGTCTTTGGCCCGCCTGCCACTGCGAGGCCCCGGCATTCGCCTGAGGCAAAGCCGATGGCCGACGGGCACGAGCGGGCAGGCCATATTGCCAATGTGTTTGAATTCGACAGGCAAAGGATTGAAGGCCGATGGTTTTGCCTTTTGCCGTTCGCCTTATGCCTGGTTTAAGGATGCCGCAATCAATGTCACAGACAACACACACCGCAAATAACAAGGTTGTGGAGCTTGCCACTTTTTTCGTTGGAGAGGCACTCTGCGGCATGGATATCCTGAGAGTTCAGGAAATCAATAAGCTTATGGAAAGGACGTGGGTACCACAGGCGCCGCAATATGTATTGGGGGTTTTGAACCTGCGTGGCAGGATCGTCACTATCATAGACCTTGGCAAGAAACTGGGCCTTTCTCCGACAAAACCGAGTGATGCGACCCGGAATATCATTGTGACTTCACAAGACGAATACATAGGGCTTCTGGTGGATCGCATCGGCGATGTGATGTTGGCCCGTTGGGACAAAATTGAATCGCCTCCGTCCAACATCAAAGGTGTTCAGGGCAAATTCTTCGAGGGGGTATACAAGACCTATGATAGTCTGGTCGGCATCCTGGACGTGGAGGAAGTGCTTAAGGACGAATAACATTGGACATTGGTCATCCGATGAATATGACGCAATAGTAGTATCTCGTATTTCTACAATCAATTGAAAATAAACGAGGAATCTTGCCAATAAACCATTATCCCATTTTCCCGGGATGCATTATAGCGCACAGGTTGCGCCAAAACATTACACTTGGTGCCCATGATTCCGGTATTCCAACATTCCAATTGTGAGCGAAGCGAACTAAGTTCCAAATCCATACGGGTATTGGTCGTTGACGATACGGTTGTCTATCGAAAGATCGTCGCTGACGTACTGGATGAATTGCCCGGCGTTGAGGTCGTGGGCGCGGCAAGCAACGGCAAAGTTGCCATGTCCAAGATAGCCTCCCTGAAACCGGACCTCTTGATTCTGGACCTAGAGATGCCCAAGATGCACGGGTTGGAAGTCCTGGCGCGTATGAGAGTCGAGTGGCCGGACGTAGGAGCCATCATACTCAGCACCCTCACTCAACAGGGCGGTGAGACCACGATCCGGGCATTGGAACTGGGAGCCTTTGATTTCATTCCAAAGCCTCAAACCGACTCCATGGCGGAAAACAGGCAAGGCATCAGCAACAGCCTTGATTCCATGATAAAGGCATTTGCTCGCCGCCATGAGATAAGGCACATCTTGAAAGGAAAATCCAGCCCTGCAAGAGCCAATTCAGCAAAGAAGATTATGCCTGATTCTGCCGGTGTCGTTCGACGCACGAGGGCGACCGCGAGACAAAAGAAGACAAAGTCAAAGATTGTAGGCATCGGTATTTCCACAGGCGGACCTCACGCCCTGGCGCAGATGATACCGCAACTTCCCGCCGACCTGGCAGTGCCGGTATTGATTGTGCAGCATATGCCCCATCTGTTCACGAAAGCTCTCGCCAACAGCCTTGATTCCCGGTGCGCCCTTGAGGTCAAGGAGGCGGTTGACGGGGAGACGGCCCGTCCCAACGTTGCTCTCATTGCTCCCGGAGGCAAGCAGATGAAGGTGGTGGCCGGCGCGGATGGCAAGGCGACCGTCATCAGGATCACGGATGATCCCCCCGAGAAGAGTTGCAAGCCATCCGTTGATTACCTTTTCAGGTCGATAGCCTATCATTATGCGGGACGGGCGACCGGGGTCATCATGACCGGCATGGGTTCAGATGGCACCTTAGGCTCAAAGCTCATGAAACGCAACGGGGCTACGATCATCGCCCAGGATAAGGCAACATCCGTTGTCTACGGCATGCCCAAGGAAGCAATTGATGCTGGAATAGTAGATGTGATTGCCCCACTCGATAAAATCGCAGATGAAATCGTGAGAACGGTTAAAATTGCTCCCTGATCTTTGCTCATTTATTGTTGGGCATTGATGATGTCTTGCTTAACAATGATAATTGATCGGTGAGGCGCGGAAAATGATAGATGATAAAAATAACCCCGGGCGAACTCGATGTTCTCGCCAGATACATAAAAGAGATATCAGGAATTTACCTGGACGAAAGCAAGGCATATCTCATAGAAACCAGGCTGGGGGGCATGGTTGAAGAATTCGGCTACACATCATACAGTCAGCTCTGCTATAAAGCCAATTCAGATCCCACCAAGTCCATTGAGAGAAGAATTATAGATTGCATAACGACACCGGAGACATCGTTCTTTCGGGATACTTCTCCTTTTGACCTCCTGGAATACAAGATTCTGCCTGATGTTATAGACAAAAGGACGGCCAAGAGCTCGGGCATGCTGCCAACCCCCATCCGTATCTGGAGCGCAGCTTGCTCTAGGGGGCAGGAAGTATACAGCATTGCCATTGCCCTGAAGGAGTTTTTGCCCGATCTTACGAAATTCAACATTAGACTATTGGGCACGGACATATCCGATGCGACCGTCGCGCATGCCAGTTACGGTCAATATAACAGATTTGAAATTGAGCGTGGGCTCTCCAGAGAGAGGCTAGAAAAATACTTTACTCGTAGAGGAAGTAACTGGAGGATAAAGGATGAAATAAGAGCCATGGTCACGTTCAAGAGGAAAAATCTTCTGATGCCGTTCACTGGCCTGGATAGATTCGATATCATCTTCTGCCGAAACGTTGCCATATATTTTACTCCGGAAGATCGTACCAGGCTCTTCGACAAGATCGCGCAGATCTTGGAACCGGATGGCTATTTGGTGATCGGCTCTACCGAATCTCTGACCACCGTATGCACCAGGTTCGAGCCGAAGAGATATTTGAAGTATATTCTTTATCAGTTGAAACCATAGATACCAGGCCCGTGTGCCGGCCGGCATAAGTTGCAGGCATCATTGAAAAAGACTTCGGCCATTGACAACGAACAACGGGCGCCAATGATAAGGTTTCTTTTGAGGATCTGGTGTGTTATGGTGAATTAAATTCGCAACGGTTCAGAAAAAATATGGCAACTGATCGAAAATATACAAAATCGAACAATCGGCTTGTCCTTATAACCGTCCTTTTGTTTACACTCGCATGCCCAATTGCAAGTCATGCCACGGATGCATTTCCTAAGCCACAGGGGCTTGTGAATGATTTTGCCGATGTCATTCCCGTACAGTACGAACAGAAACTGGTGCAAGTGACCGGTGAGCTTTTGAGAAATACCGGTGTGCCCGTAGCGGTGGTGACCATGCCGGACATAGGTGGTGAAGATTACAACGAATACGCCAACCGCCTGTATGCCGCGTGGGGCATTGGAAAAAAGGGCGAGGATCGGGGTGTCCTCATCTTTGTAACGATCAAAGAACGCAAGATGCGCATCGAGACCGGCTACGGGATAGAGGGGCTCATCCCGGACGGCCTGGCCGGTGAGATCCGCGACCGCTACATTGTCCCCTACCTGAAGCAGAATCGGTTTGGTGAAGGGCTTTTGAGCGGCACACTCGCAATCGCTCAAATCATCGCCAAAGATGCAGGTGTCAGGCTGACCGGACAGGTCCCTGTAAAACGGCCGGCAAGGAGAGGCTCCGGCCTGTCGGCCCTTGTGTTCATCTTTCTCTTTCTGCTGGTTCTTTTTTCCATGGGCAGGAGGCGGGGCGGGCTCTGGCCGCTTCTTCTCCTCTTGTTCATGGGAAGAAGAGTCGGATACGGCGGAGGCTACGGCCGTGGTGGATTTGGCGGCAGTTTCGGCGGTTTCGGCGGCGGTTTCGGCGGCTTCGGCGGGGGGTTGAGCGGAGGCGGCGGCGCAGGCGGGGGTTTCTAGATAGTTTCCATCCAGAAATGGCCCTTTTCCGCAATCTCGGCGTCAATCTGCGGGATCGCTTGTGCGACGTACCAATGTACGTCTCCGCGCAATCCCTTGATTTCCTTGACCTTGCGAAAAATTGCTCATTTCTGAATTGGAAACCGACATCAGTGCCCAGAGTTCTGAAATTCATTTATGGATGGGCACTAGATAGGAGAACACCTAATGTCCAAAGTCCCAAAAGACCCAAAGGAGATATTTTCAGGCTTTGTCGATGATTACAGGAGACTTTTTGGCGCTGAGCTGGTTTCCATCATACTGTACGGAAGCGCGGCAAGCAGCGACTACATCCCCGGCAAATCAGACATCAATTTCATGATCGTGCTCTCTGAAAAAGGAATCGACTCCCTTGAGCGGGCATTTGGGGTCATAGCCAGGTGGAAAAAGCGTAACGTAGGCACCCCCTTGTTTCTCACTGAGGACTATGTGAGGACATCATTGGATGCGTTTCCGATCGAGTACCTGAATTTTCACAATACCCATGAAGTGGTCTACGGAAAGGATATCCTGAAGGATCTCACATTTGACCCTCACTTCTTGAGGCTGCAATGCGAAAGGGAAATCAAGGGCAAGCTGCTCCTGCTGAGGGAGGCGTTTCTTGAGACCCAGGGCAAGGGAAAATACCTGCAGCAGCTCATAAGCCGGTCCCTTGGTGCATTTATCGCCATCTTTGACGCGCTCCTCTATCTGAAAGGACAAGAGCTTCCCCGCCACAAGCGTGATGTTATCAAACAGGTTTGCCATGCCTACGATATGGACACGGATCTTTTTGAAAAACTACTTGACGTCAAAGAAAAAGGTGGCAAGCTTGGCGGTCCGGAAATCACCAAACTATTTAAAGCATATCTTGGGGAGGCACAAAAACTCTGGAAGATTGTAGACACGCTATAGGATTTGGGATTGCGCATTGCGGAACGAAGAACTGAGTAACTCGTAACTCGTTTTCAGGAGGTCAAATGACACAGGGACAAAAAACCACGCTCATCGTCATAGGGATTGTTCTGCTGGCTGTCTTGATTCCCTTTCTATATCTGAAGGGGACCTACAACAGCATGGTCCGTATGGACGAAGCGATCAAGGGGGCATGGGCACAGGTGGAAAACCAGCTCCAGCGCCGCTATGATTTGATCCCCAATTATGTTGAAACCGTAAAGGGGTATGCCAAACACGAAAAGGATGTCTTGCTGAAGGTCACGGAGGCGCGTTCCAGGGTGGCCGGGGCCGGAACCATTGGCCAAAAGATTGCGGCCAACAATGAACTTTCCTCGGCCCTGGCCCGATTGCTCGTGGTCGTGGAGCGGTATCCCGAGCTGAAGGCCAATACAAATTTTATCCGCCTTCAGGACGAATTGGCAGGGACTGAAAATAGAATCGCAGTGGAACGCCGCCGTTTCAATGAGGCGGTAAGGGTATATAATACAAAAATTCGCAGTTTTCCAACCAACTTGATTGCAGGGACGTTCGGATTTGAAAAAGCGACCTTCTTTGAAGTGCCCAAAGAGAGACAGGAGGCGCCGAAGGTGAAGTTCTAAAGGCTTTATGGCATCATCTCATTGTGCGGCGAGCCGAATATCGTTAACAAATTGAAGGGGGCAGAAGGTAAGGCATGAAAAAGGAAGACAAGATTCTATTGGATCATGGCAGCGGAGGCAGGGCATCTCATGACTTGCTAAAACAGCTCTTTCTGCCTCAATTCAAAAACCCGCTCCTGGAAGGGCTCGACGACAGCACGGTGTTTGACATAGGAGAACATAAGCTCGCCTTTTCCACGGACTCGTACACG
>JABXJW010000193.1 GCA_013375395.1 Desulfobacterales bacterium | reverse complement strand
AGAAAGCCGAGGGTATGCATCTGGCCAGCCGCAGGATGCTGAAAGATTTTTTTGCCTTGGCTGATGTGTACCCCGATGAGAAAATCGAAGATTTGGAGCCTATGATTGATATCTCAGAAGACGAACGGGGCGTTGTTGTAACATTTCAGGAAAAGGTTCTGTTCAAATCCGGGGAGGTTGAGATTAACCGCGCTATGTTTCCGATACTTGACTCGATTGCCAAAGTCCTTGGTGCGGTGTCCAACGAGATACTTATAATGGGACACTCAGACAACGTACCTATACACACTGGACGTTATCGCTCGAACTGGGATCTTTCCCTCTACCGGGCCTTGAACGTGCACAGCTATTTTGTTGAAAAGAAGGACCTTTGTCCAAAACGATTCGGCGTTGGGGGATATGGCGACGTAAGGCCGCTATCGCCGGACAATACGAAGGAAGCTCGCGAGAAAAACAGGCGCGTGGAGATTATCCTAAGAAGAGCATAGCATAGACTGAAAGGAGCGCAAGACAGACATGGCAGATGAAGAAAGAGGCAAAGAGAGGGTTCGAGAGGTTAAGCCTCACTATAAAACGTTTCCCACGAAGTTGGTACTTATTGTGGTTCTGGTCATGTTCCTGGGCGGAGGAGCTTTCGCCTTACGTGGTCTCCTTTTTGACGGAAGATTGTCTCATGAAGATAATCAGCAGGCTGCGAACTCAAAAGAGACGTCTCCAGCGAGTGATACGTCGGCGGCGATCATTCATGAATTAGCCCCATTTATCGTTAACTTGCGGGGCCATAGCGGTAAACGATACCTTAGAACAAAAATCGAACTTGATGTTGAAAACGACAACGTCAAAAAAGAACTGGTAGGGCGCACACCGCAATTAAGGGATGCAGTTCTGTTGCTCCTTACGAGCAAATCCTTTGAAGATATAAGTAGCTCACATGGAAAAATTCAACTCAAAAATGAGTTGATCGCACGGATTAACCAAGTCTTGCAAGGGGGTGCTGTTCGAACGCTGTACTTTACGGAGTTCGTTGTGCAGTAAACGGGGGAATGACTTATGTCCAATGTCTTATCACAAGACGAAGTTGATAGCCTGCTAAAAGGGGTTTCAAGCGGCGAGATCGAAACCGAAACGGACATGCCGCCGCCAGAGGATGGCACCATTCAGTACGATTTTACTCGCCAGGATCAGATTATTCGGGGACGAATGCCGACGCTTGAGATCCTCAATGGTCGCTTTGCCACGATTTTCAGAACGAGCCTCTCAACCATGGTCCGAAAAGACGTAGACGTGGATGCCGGTTCAGTCGAAATGGTCAAGTTTGAAGACTTTCACCATTCACTTCCTGTTCCCACCAGCCTGCACATTTTCCGCATGGAACCCCTTATGGGGCAGGCCCTTCTTATCTTCGACACTCGGCTGGTGTTTGGTTTGATTGAATGCTACTTCGGAGGTAAAGGGACAGAGCAGGTGAGGATTGAGGGCCGGGAGTTTACGCCCATAGAGACTTCTACGATACGGAAAACGGTAAAGACCTGTCTGCAGGACCTTGCCACGGCATGGCAACCCGTTCATAAGCTTAAAATGAGCTATATACGCTCTGAGATCAACCCACAATTTGCCACCATTGTGTTCCCAGGCGATCTTGTTATCGTGGTTCGCTTCGATGTTGAGGTAGAGGGCACATCGGGTAAGATGACTCTGTGTATTCCTTATTCCACCATAGAACCAATTCGCAACAAGTTATATGGAGGATACCAGGGCGATCAACAAAATGTAGATGTACACTGGAAAAGACGTTTGCAAGAGCGGATATGGGAAACCGGTGTAAATGTGATTGTCGAACTTGGTAGAGCACAAATTACCGCAGAGCGTCTACTCGGGCTCAAAGTTGGTGATGTGGTCCAGCTTGACCAAGATGTTAGCTCCCATTTGACTGCTAAGATCGAAGGCATGCCAAAGTTCAAAGGTCGTGCAGGTGTTGTAAGAAACAATCGGGCCATTAAGATCGAAAAAAGATGTTTGAGGAGTGAGGCATAATGTCTGACAAGAGTGATACGCCTGGAGCGGATGCAACAATGGAAGAGCAAGGGGATAGCGATAGTCCAAATACGTCTACCGAGGCGATCGGAGCTTCTGGCGGAATAGGCGAGTCGGAAGCGGCCGGCGGGCTCAGAGATTTGGATTTTATACTCGATATTCCGCTGGAAATCTCGGTTGAACTGGGCCGCAACCGCTTGCTTATCAACGATTTGCTGCAACTGGGACAAGGTTCGGTGGTTGAACTGACAAAGCTTGCCGATGAGCCGATGGATATCTATGTGAACGGAAAGTTGTTCGCTCGCGGCGAGGTTGTAGTAGTCAATGAAAAATTCGGCGTGAGACTTACCGATGTTATCAGCCCAATTGAAAGGGTCAAGTCATTGGTTTAGAGGGGCTGGGAAAGAGGAGGCTTTGAGCGGGTTAACGGAAACATCCGGGATGATGTATCAACCAACTCTTTGGGGAGCGGGGCTCAAGACATTGGCTATGTTGTGTATTGTCGTTGGAATCTTGATTCTGGTCCTTTTTCTAATCAAGCGATTTTTGTATCTAAAAGATGGTTCCGGCCACGGGCAGCTCATTAGGGTGTTGTCGACCTATCATATGACTCCTAAAGAGCGAATCGCGCTGATTGACGTGGCAGGTGAAAAAATAGTGATTGGGATGACTGCTGAGAGCATAAATTGTCTGGCCAAAATTGAAAAATCAGATGTTCTGGAGCGTATTGAAAAGAATAAAGCGCTTGAGGCAGACAGTGGGCCTTTCACAAAGTTCTTGGCTTTATCTCTGAGAAACAGAAGTCAGCCGCTAAAAGGCGGGCCGGACAGATAGGATGCGGAGCCGGGTTCAAAATGCAAATTGCAGACTGTAATATGCAAGACAAGACGAAAGATATTTTGAGTGGAAAAAGAATCTTTCTTCTTGCACTTTTCGTTTTCCATTTTGCGCTATTTTTCCTTCCGACCGCTGCCCTCTGTGCAACCGTGCCGCTGCCCTCTGTTCAGATCGGCGTCGGGCAGGCCGACAATCCCCAGCAGGTCTCCGTCTTGCTGCAGGTTGTTGCCTTGCTTACCGTCCTCTCTCTGGCGCCGGCCATCTTGGTTTTGATGACGTCCTTTACCAGATTGGCCGTGGTCTTTTCATTCTTAAGACATGCGTTGGGCACGCACCAGATGCCGCCAAATCAAATCATGATAGGCCTTGCTCTGTTTCTCACATTCTTTATCATGATGCCGGTCTGGCGGCAGGTTAACGACAGGGCGATCAAGCCTTATCTGGATGAAGAAATGACGCAGGTTGAAGCACTGAAAGCAGCGATGGATCCGGTTCGACAGTTCATGTTCAGACAGACGCGGAAAAAGGATTTAGCTTTGTTTACAGGGATGGCTAAGTTGGAGAAACCAAACACTCCTCTGGATGTACCTACGTCTGTTCTGATACCTGCGTTTGTTGTGAGTGAGCTTAAGACGGCCTTCATTATCGGATTTGTTCTATATGTGCCGTTCTTGATCATCGATATGGTGGTTGCAAGCGTTCTTCTGTCCATGGGGATGATGATGCTGCCGCCGATTATGATATCAATGCCCTTCAAGCTGATACTCTTCGTGTTGGTGGACGGTTGGTATCTGATTGTAGGTTCTTTGGTTAGGAGCTTTGTGAGCGGGTGATATGACACCGGAGTTTGTCGTCGGATTTGCACAGGAAGCCATTAGAGTGACCATTTTTGTCGCGATGCCGATGTTGGGGCTTGGTCTTATTGTGGGATTGGCCATTGGCATCTTTCAGGCGGTTACCCAGATTCACGAAATGACTCTGACTTTTGTTCCCAAGATACTGGTCGTGCTCTTGGGGCTCATGTTTTTTTCCAACTGGATGTTGCAGCAGCTGATGGACTTTACTCGAAACTGTATCACGCAAATGCCGATGTATATACGCTGACACCCAAGTTGGATCAAGGGAAACTGATAACGAATAACGAAATGGACTTTGTCAGCTTTTCACCTGAGCAGTTTGAATCGTTCGTTCTGATTTTGGTTCGGATAAGCGTGGTTTTGTTCATGCTTCCGATTTTCGGGAGCGTCATGCTGCCGAATTTCATTAAAGCGGGACTTGCGTTAGTGATTAGCATCGTACTGTTTCCGGTTGTTCGGCCGGACCCGATGCTGTTCCCAAAAGGGTTGTTGGGCAGCGCGAACCTTATTCTTTCAGAGGTAATCTTGGGACTGATCATAGGGCTGACCATACGCTTGTTCTTTGCCGCGATCCAGTTGGCAGGGCAGCTCGTTGGATTCCAAATGGGATTCGCCATTGCCAGCGTTCTCGATCCCGAGTCGGGTGCACAGGGTTCTATTTTGTCCCAGATGGGATACTGGATTGCTATTTTGATTTTTCTTCTCCTCGATGGCCATCACGTTTTGCTCAGGACGCTTGCCGACAGCTTTTCCATGATCGAGGTGGGATCCTTGTCTCTTCGCGAGGGCCTTTTTCACAAGATATTAGAGGCATCTGGAGATATGTTTGCAATGGCCGTCAAAGTCGGTGCACCGGCTATTGCCGCACTCCTTTTCACAAGTGCGGCGTTCGGCATTGTCGCCAGGACTGTACCGCAGATTAATGTTCTTATTATGGCCTTTCCATTGAAAATAGTCGTTGGTCTGTTTTTTTTCGGCTTTTCTTTGGATCTGCTCCTGTACTTTATGAAGCAATACGTTGCCGGATTTGCAGGAACGTTGAGAATCATCATGGGACTGATAGGTGCGAGGGTGTAAGTTTTGCCGGGTGGAGATTTTCAAGATAAAACCGAAAAAGCAACTCCCAGGAAGCGGAGGGAGGCGAGAGAGAAAGGGCAGGTTGCCAAGAGTCGTGAGGTAGCCTCGGTGGCCGTGCTCTTGGCCGGACTTTCAGCGCTTTATCTATTCGGGTCATATATCTACAGTCATATAAGATCTCTGATGCAGGAGAGCTTTTCCATGTTATCGAGTCCCACTTTGGGCATCACGGACTTTCTGGCTCTTAACCATTATATGGTTCACCGCTTTATTGCTATAGTGATCCCGGTGATGATTGTCGTCTTTGTGATCGCGATCCTGTCGAATTTCATGCAGGTGGGCGTTATACTCTCCTGGGAGCCGATTATGCCGAAGTTTTCCAAAGTGAGCCCCGTTAAAGGGATGAGCCGGCTCTTTTCCAAACAGTCCCTGATGGAACTGTTCAAGTCATTGGCAAAACTCGCAGTTGTGGGCGCCACTGCCTATTGGACGGTTAAAGGGGAGATGGACGACCTCCTGATCCTAGGGGACATGGGGGTCCCGGCTATTGCCTTATACATTTTGAAAGTCATTTTCAAGATGTTCATTCTGGTCTCCATCGTTTTGATATTTTTGGCCGCTCTCGATTATGCCTTTCAAAAATGGCAGTTTGAGCAGCAATTGAAGATGACCAAACAAGAAGTCAAAGAAGAGTTTAAGCGAACCGAAGGAGATCCCCTGGTCAAATCAAGGATCAGAAGGCTTCAACAAGAGGTGGCCAGAAGACGCATGATGCAAGAAGTCCCAAAGGCTGATGTTGTCGTTACAAACCCCGTGCGTTTGGCCTTGGCCCTTCGATATGACAGTGCCGCCATGACCGCCCCGCAGGTTGTTGCCAAGGGGGCGGGAGAGGTGGCCAAAAGGATCAGGGAGTTGGCTGAAGAACATCACATACCTATTGTTGAAAAGAAGGAACTGGCTCAAAATCTTTACAAGCTGGTTGAGCTCGGAGCGGAGGTTCCGTCCCTGTTTTATCAGGCGGTGGCCGAGGTTTTGGCTTATGTGTACCGGTTGAAGGGTAAGGCTGCGTGATGGCTACAGCAACACAAGGGACTCTGCGAAACATATTTTTGACAAATACGAGCGATTCGTTAATGGTCTTGGCTGTGATCGCCATCTTGATGGTCATGATTGTGCCGCTGCCGCCGTTTCTGCTCGACTTTCTGCTCACGCTGAATATTACCTTTTCCATTATTGTTATCCTCATGGCCATGTATACGGTCAAGCCTTTGGACTTTCCCATATTCCCGTCCCTTCTGTTGGTGGCGACTCTGTTCAGGCTTTCCTTGAATGTGGCCTCTACCAGGCTGATCCTGCTCCATGGCAACGAGGGGGGGTTGGCTGCGGGAAAAGTCATCAAGTCGTTCGGAAGTTTTGTTGTGGGAGGCAATTACGTTGTCGGCATGGTTGTTTTTATGATCCTGGTCATCATAAATTTTGTCGTTATCACCAAGGGCTCCGGGCGTATCGCAGAGGTGGCCGCACGTTTTACCCTCGATGCCATGCCCGGCAAACAGATGAGCATTGATGCGGATCTAAATGCCGGGCTCATAGATGAGAATGAAGCGCGGCAGCGTCGTGCCGTTATTTCAAAGGAGGCCGAGTTTCACGGGGCCATGGACGGGGCGAGCAAATTTGTTCGTGGAGATGCAATCGCCAGCATAGTTATTACATTTATTAACATCATCGGGGGGTTTGTCATCGGAGTGCTTCAAAAGAATATGCCCATTGTAGTGGCAGCGCAGAATTACACGCTACTCACCGTGGGTGACGGGCTGGTAACTCAGATTCCCGCTCTCGTCGTATCAACATCGGCCGGTATTGTGGTGAGCAGAGGCGCTGCCGAATCGAGCATGGGATCTGACTTTGGCAAGCAGCTATCATCTAATCCGCGATCGGTTTATCTTGGGGCGCTGGTAATCTTTTCATTCGGGCTCATTCCGGGCCTTCCTCATATTCCATTTATGGTGTTGGGCATGATTGTCGCGGGGAGC
>JABXJW010000192.1 GCA_013375395.1 Desulfobacterales bacterium | reverse complement strand
CATATGCGTTGAGGTTTTAATATCCTCAAGGTATATTGACTGTTTGAGAATTATAGATATTGGCAAGATATCTTCGATTTTGGACTTTTAAAATAACCAAACAAATCGTATCTACTTAAGATGCCACTTTGGGACGTAGCAAAGGATTGAATCATTGACAAAGAACATCCACGTTTCAAACATGGTAGGTGTACCTTTACTGAATCAAAAGAGATAATGTCTCCAGAAGTTGTCGATACGCAGACTGAGAGAACATCTCAGGTGATTGTTGAGGGTCATAGTGTTCTGTCCTGATTAAAGCCGAACAGACAGTAAGTCAGAGAAAAAGAAGTGTGGATCCTAGAGCTTCTATCCACTCTGATGAAAAGCATACACATTTATCGGGACATTTCGCTAGTATAGCAATGAATAGAGCCAATCATATGGTCTCACTTAAATGAAAGGGGAGAATCATAATGGTTGAGCCAATTTCAATTGTTCTAAGTTTTGTAGCAGAAAAGGTTTTTAGTTTTTTAGCTGGCAAGGTCACCGATAAAATATGGTCCAAGATCCAGGGTGACCCCGCACAGAAGGCTTTCAAGCAAGCCCTTGGGCATGCCATTCAACGGTATGCAGTGGGAGAGCGCTTGGCGACCGCCCGTCCCCTGCTTGACAAGAGGGGGTTGTTGGCTGCCCCGGACGTTGCCGCTGAACTGGCACAGGTGATCAGTTTTGAGCGTGAACCAAATGCTGAACTGATCGGTGAGCGTTGGAAAGCCGCTTTTCTAGACCCACCCAAGGGGTGGAACTTCACCGAAGAAGCCAGCGTCTTCCTCGGCTACCTGATTAACGAACTGCGCGGCACTGATGTCTTCCGTCCGGTTTTCGATGCGAAGTCTTTGGCTGTTATTGCTACAAGCGCAGCCGTCTCCACGGAATCGTTACAGAGGATCGAAGAGCAGTTAGAAACCTTGTCCGAGCTGATGGCCGCTGGTTTAGGCGATTTGGCCCGCGCCTTTGCGGGTTCATCCGTGACTATCCGTGACCAAATACGCGACTATACGCGTTTTATCGAGGAGAAGACTCGTTGTTTCGTTGGCCGGCAATTTGTTTTTGATGCAATCGAGCAATTCATCAATGTTAATCGACGCGGCTATTTCTTTGTCCGTGGAGACCCCGGCATCGGTAAGTCGGCCATTGCAGCGCAAATGGTCAAGACCAAAGGCTATGTGCATCATTTCAACATCCGAGCAGAGGGTATTCACAAAGCCGAGATCTTCCTCAAGAACATCTGCGCACAACTAATTGCTGTCTACGGGTTAAAACACACTTTTCTACCGCCCGAAGCAACCCAAGATGCCGGGTTCTTTAACCAGCTTCTGGGTGAGGTATCCGAAAAAGTGACCTCCACCAAGCATGCTATTATAGTGGTCGATGCGCTAGACGAAGTAGATAATATTGGGTTGCAACCGGGAACGAATACACTCTACCTGCCAATAAACTTGCCACCAGGGATCTACATTGTTGCGACTTTGCGCAAAGAGCGCATTCCTCTGCGAATTGAGTGTGAGCAGCAGACGCTGGATATTGAGCAGAATTCAGAGGGTAACATCGCAGACGTCTGCGAATTTATCACAAGAAAAGTTGAGAGGCCAGGGATTAAAGCTTACTTGGTGGCACAGGGCATCGAGGCGGACGCCTTTGTCGCCCATCTAGTAGAGAAAAGTCAGGGAAACTTCATGTACCTGCGGTATGTGCTCCCTGAAATCGAGCAAGGTGCATATAAAGACCTGGAAATGGAGGCTATCCCCCTGGGCTTGCAGGACTATTATGAGGATCACTGGCGGCGGATGCGCGGCAAGGATGAAGAAGCCTGGTTTCAATATAAACTGCCTATTGTCATGGCACTAACCGTTGTTAAAAAACCCGTATCAATGGATCTGATCCAAAAGTTCTCGAAAATACAGGAGCGCTCCCGTATCCGGGGCGTGCTCAAGGAGTGGGCGCAATTCCTGAGTGAAGAGCAGGTCGAGTACGAAGGTAGTGTGCAGAAACGCTATCGTGTGTATCATGCCAGTTTCCACGACTTTATTTCAGGTAAGGAAGAAGTCGCGGATGAGCGTGTTAACCTGCAGGCAGCCCATGCTCAGATCGGGGATGAGCTGTGGTCGGACCTGTTTGGCGATGAGTAACTTATTTGAATATCTGAAAAGAATGCCTCCGGAAACGCGGCTGTATACCTTACAAGCTCTGCCGGACCATCTGGCAAATGCAGGTGAGGGGGAGCGCATACACTGTTTGTTAACCAACTTCGATTTCATGCTAGCTAAGGTTACTATATTAGGGCCACAGCCATTGATTGAAGATTACGAACTAGCCATAACCCCTGACCTTATTACCGTTCCGGAGAGATTGGAGGTCCTCGCCTTAATTCAAGCTGCGATCCGCCTTTCCGCACACGTGGTAGCCCAGGACAGGACTCAGTTAGCATCACAACTAATAGGGCGAATGCTCTCCAACCAGGCTCCGAATATTCAATCCATGTTGAGGCAGGCCGGTGAGTGGGCTGAGGTTCCATGGTTACGTCCTTTAGCAGCCAGCATGGACCAGCCCGGTAGAGGACTGGTGTACACACTCGAAGGACATAAGGGTGTGGCCACTGCCGTTGCGTTGACACTAGATGGGCGAAGAGCGATTTCCGGTTCAGCGGATCGGACACTTAAAGTTTGGGATTTGCAAAGCGGAACGGAGGAGCGCACCTTGAGGGGTCACAGCGGGACGATCTCTTCATTGACGATGATACCAGAAGGGCGGAGAGTAATCTCCGCCTCACAGGACGGAACTTTGAAGATATGGAATCTAGAAACCGGGATTGAGGAGCGTACCATAAAAGGCCACAGCCTCCCAGTCACTACGGTGGCAGTGACACCGGAAGGACGAAGAGCGATTTCTGCCTCAAGTGATGGAACCCTTGAGGTTTGGAATTTGGATAGTTGGACACAGGAGCGGACTTTGTTCGGCCATGAAGATTCGGTTCCTGCGCTGGCGGTGACGCAGGATGGACGGCAGGCGATCTCTGTATCCTATGACCAGACCCTGAAGGTATGGGATCTGCAAACTGGGGAGGCAGTACTTACTTTAAAGGACCAAAAATCGAATTTCACTGCGGTGGCAGTGACCCCTGATGGGCAGCGGGCGATCTCTGGCTCAAAAGATGGTACCATAAAGATTTGGGATCTAAAAGGTGGTTCCAATGAGCGAACCATGAAGGGCCATGAAGACAGTGTTTATGCGGTTGCAGTGCTGCCGGATGGACAGCGGGTGATCTCCGCCGCACCAGATGGAACTCTCAAGGTATGGAATCTGGAGAGTGGAAAAGAGGAGAACCTTCTTAAAGGACCAGTTTGGCTAACTGCTATGGTAGTGACGCCCGATGGACAACGAGTGATATGTGCCTCAGCCACTACAGTTCTCGAGATATGGAATTTAGAAAACGGGACGCGTGAACGCACGCTAACAGGTCACAGCCATGGAGTCAGTGAGGTGGCGCTGACTCCAGATGGGCGGCGGGTAATATCTGCATCCTATGACCAGACTCTGAAAGTATGGGATTTGGAAAGCGGGGAAGTCCTGCTTACCTTGGAAGGGCACGACGATCGAGTCGATTCCGTAGCAGTCACGCCTGATGGGCGCAAAGGGATCTCCGCATCACTGGATGGAGTCCTCAAGGTGTGGAGCTTGGAAAGCGGAACGGAGGAGCGCACCCTAAGGGGCCACGGGGCCAGTGTGAATTCCGTGGCAGTTACACCTGATGGACGGCGAGCTATCTCTGCATCAGAAGACGGGACTCTTGTAATTTCAAATTTAGAAACCGGAAGTGAGGAGCGCGTGCTAGAGGGGCACGGCGGTCCAGTCACTGCGGTGGCAGTCACTCCGGATGGACGGAGAGCTATCTCTGCATCAGAAGACAGAAGTTTGAAGGTATGGAATCTGGAAAGCGGAACGGACGAACTTACCCTTGTAGGCCATGTCCATGCAGTCACTGCGGTGGCAGTGACCCCTGATGGGCAGCGGGCGGTCTCTGGCTCTGAAGATCAGACAGTTAAGGTATGGAATCTGGAAAGTGGAGCTAACGAGCTTACCCTAGAGGGCCATGTAGGAACGGTTACTGCCATAATAGTGACGCCGGATGGACGGCGAGCAATAGTCGGTTCAAAGGATGCAACACTTGCTGTCTGGGATTTAACAAGCAAAGTGGAGGAGCGTACTCTAAAGGGCCATAGTCTCACGGTCAATGCGATCACGCTGACCACTGATGGGCAGCGAGTGATATCTGCCTCAGATGATAGAAGTCTAAAGGTATGGAATTTAGATATCGGAACGGAGGAGCGCACCCTACGTGGCCATGTCCATGCAGTCACTGCGGTGGCAGTGACCCCTGATGGGCAGCGGGCGGTCTCTGGCTCTGAAGATCAGACAGTTAAGGTATGGAATCTGGAAAGTGGAGCTAACGAGCTTACCCTAGAGGGCCATGTCGGAACGGTTACTGCCGTAATAGTGACGCCAGATGGACGTCAGGCCATCTCCGGTTCGGAGGAACATACACTAATGGTATGGGACTTGGAAAGTGGGACAAAGCAAGACAGACTGAAGAGTCATGGCGATACAGTAATGACGTTGGGAATGACGCCTGATGGGCGGCGGGCGATATCTGCCTCAGCTGATTTGACTTTCAAGGTATGGGATCTGGAATATGGTGCAGCGGAAAGCGTCTTTGAGGGTCATGCCTCCGAAGTGAATGCGGTGGCGGTAACACCGGATGGAAGGCAAGCAGTTTCTGCGTCACAAGACGGAAGTCTGAAGGTATGGGATCTGGAAAAGGAGAAGGAAGTGCGCAGCCTTGAAGGTCATGGCGCCGGCGTCACTGCAGTGGCAATTACGCGTGATGGGCTGCGAGCGATATCTGCGTCACATGATCGAACTCTAAAAGTATGGGATCTGGAAAGTGGGGAAGCCCTACTTACCTTGGAAGGTCACGACCATAGGGTAAATGCTGTGACAGTTACGCAAGATGGGCGGCGGGCTATTTCTGGCTCGGATGACGAAACTCTGAGGGTATGGGATCTGGAAACTGGGGCTATGGAAAACATCCTTAAGGGTCATAGCCGCGAAGTCACTGCGGTGGCGGTGACGCAAGATGGGCGGCGGGCTATTTCGGCTTCAATTGACAAAACCCTAAAGGTATGGGATCTGAAAAGAGGGACCACAATAGCCAATTTTTATGGGGATAGTGTGCTTTTGGCTTGCGACATTGCCCCGGATGGAGTAACCGTTGCCGTGGGAGAAGCTTCGGGAAGGGTGCATTTCTTGCGTCTGCAAGGGGCAAACTCTTTGGAGTGAAGTGGAGAGTTTATAGTCTTCCTCTCCTGCAAAACGCAACGAATCAAAGGGATAAACCATGGTGATTGTTAGGTAGCTTTTCTGTTTTTGCGGAGAAGTGCGACAAATCCTTGGTATTAACCTTATCTCTTTGAAAGCCTTAGAATCTCTGAATAAAGGGCCAGATTTTTTTATTTCCATTTGTTATGAGAGGGATTAAGCAAAATAAGACCGTTTTCCCTGCACACATCGGGGCTGGCTCCCATAGTTTCTGCGGGCGTCATCCAGGGTTCGGAAGTCCTTAGGTGGAATTTTCGCTTTTGACCAAGAGTATCATTAACCGCACCGATCAAAGTGATATGGAGCACGACCGGGCATATCGCTGACGTCCAATCAGTTTCAGGATGTCCAATTCCGTTAACGCTTTGATCAAGAGATACCGCTTACTCAGTCCTCACTCGTCTTGGTTGCTACATCTCTATAGGCCATCAGATGTAAGGACTCTATATGTAATGATAATGGCAAATCGCATTAAGGCTTCGATAACTGCTATATATCTGGAACGACTGTCACTCCTAGATTTCCTGATATTGCTTGCATATCCTGACATCTCCTGAACACCTGTCTTCTCTCTCAACCAAAATGAAGAATTCAAGATGATATCGACATCCCTGAGAGATCCTTCCCTGTGACGAATACCGTCTGAAATATTCAATACCCATCTTTGCTTCTCGTCGTCAACATCTTATGACTGTGATCGATTTGTCAGAGTGAATCAAAACTTATCTGTGCAAAGTGTATGATCAAATGTTGGTAAGTACAGTCACCCAACCATGCCCTATGCTTCTTGATTGAGCGTGACAGGAGTCCTCTTTCACCCCTTTCCCCTTCGCTCTTTCCCAGTGCGAGTCATCTGAGAGAAGGCCCTATTCAGACGAGAGGGAAAATTTTTTCACGCTAATGCCATAGTGTGAGGTACTTATCAGGGCTATTGAATTTTCTTGGATATGACTCTATTATAAAGGGGTTGAAAAACCTAGGGTCTCAGCAACTTATGAAGGAGGGGGAGATGTTTTCCTCTCACGGGTACTGAGCGATGAAATTGTTGTTTTGCCTTTTGGGTCTTGTCCTTATAGTTGAGGGGCTACCTTATCTGGCGTTTCCGGATAAGATGAAGACCTGGTTGAGGCAGATCCAGCGAGTTCCCGATAATCAACTAAGGGTCATTGGCTTTCTGGCCATGTGTTTTGGCCTTCTGCTGACCTATATCTTCAGGTAGGGAGAGATGTATAGCCTCGAGGATTATAGTTACGACCTGCCCGCTCAATTGATTGCCCAGGAACCGGCCTTGACACGGGATGAATCGCGCCTTCTGTACGTGAAAAGGTCTACGGGGGAAATTGCCGAGTATTGCTTTCTTGATCTGCCCTCTTTTCTTAACCAGGGGGACGTATTGGTCGTAAATGAGGCCAAGGTGGTGCCAGCCAGATTGTATGGACAAAAGGAAACGGGGGGGCAGGTAGAAGTTCTTGTCCTTG
>JABXJW010000191.1 GCA_013375395.1 Desulfobacterales bacterium | reverse complement strand
ATCAAAATCTGGGCGTTTTCCCACGTGGTTTACGGTAATCTACCTTTGTCTTGAGAGTGGGGAGGGCGTCAGCGCTGACACCCCCTTCTGGTAAGAGTTTGGTAAGGGGGGCGGCGCCCCTCTCCTTCAAAGGAGAAGGGGACACCACCGGCGGTAGGTCAATGTTCCTCTATCCATCGAACAAGGTCTTTGATTAAGAAGACCCGTTTCCTGCCAATCTTGTGAGAAGGAAGCCCCTGCTTCATAAGCCTATACAGAGTCTCATGGCTGACATTCAAAAACTCCTGGGCCTCTCGAAACGTATAGAATATCCGCTCAATTTTTCCTGACTTTTCTTGAATTAGCTTGTCTCCTTTTGAAATAAAAATTAGTCAATGATACCACAGTAGGGGGATAAGAGGCAAAGGTAGTAGTTGTGTGTTCTGATGTGCATTAGATAGATATTATAAGATTTAGTGAGTAACCCCTTGACAAACTACTTATTAAATGTTACGATAAACTGACACAATGAATAAAATAAAATTACCAACACTTGAGTGTAAACGCTGCGGGTATAAGTGGCATCCAAAGAAAGAGAGATTGCCTAAGCGTTGTCCCAAATGTGGAAGCCCTTACTGGGATATTCCAAGGAAGGGGGGTGATAGCTTTCAGCAGTAGAGTAATCTTTGGCCGACCAAAATCTAAATGGAGGAATTTTTATCGATGAAAAAGAAAATATTGTTAATCCCGCTGGCATTGTTGTTAGTCGCGAGCTTGGTTGCCTGTGCAGCCCCAGCTCCCGCTCCTGCGCCAGCGCCAGTGCCGGCTCCTGCGCCAGCGCCAGTGCCGGCTCCTGCACCCGCACCTGCACCCGCACCTGCACCCGCCCCAGCACCAGTGCCAGCACCTGCCCCGGCCCCGGCACCCGTACCAGCCCAACCAGAAGAGATAGTTAAATGGAAATTCCAAGAGATACATACACCGGGGTCAACATGTTATAAAGAAGCCGTGAGGTCAGCTGAGGCTATTAGAGAAATGTCCGATGGCCGTTTTGATATAACTGTCTATCCGGGGGATGAACTTGTGGCTGCTCCTGAGCTGGCCGATGCTCTCGCCAGCGGGTTAATCGACTTCACTATTACCGCTGGTAGTTATTATAAGGGTGCCATTCCTGAGATGATGCTGGAACCTACGGGTTGGCCACCCCTCATCGTCCGCAGTCCGGAAGATCAAGCCGAATTGATGTGGTACCGTGGACTCAATGACCTGATTGATAAGGCTCTCAATAAGTATGGTATTAAATACTTCTTCCCTGACGTAGAAGGGCCGACTGCTTTCTGGAGCAAAGAGCCGATGTACGGTGTTGATGACCTGAAAGGGTTCAAAATGCGTCTGTGGGGTCGCTTCATTGATGCCTTCAATGCGGTGGGAGCTTCGGCGGTGTACCTGCCTCACTCGGAGGTTTATACCGCTATAGCTACCGGTGTTCTTGACGGTGGAGGCGGCCTAGGCACCTTTTATATGGATATGAACTTCCGTGAGTTGTGCCCATATTACTATGACCGGGCACTAAATGCCCCCTCCGTCTCGTATATGGCCAGCTTGGATTCATGGAATGAGCTGCCAGATGCTTTCAAGGTGATGCTTGAAGAGGAATGTTTAGCTAACCGGCAGAAAGTGTATAACGCTACCATGCATGACAGTTACGTGATGAAGGGTAAGTTTAAGGAGTGGGGAACCACCGTCATCACTTGGCCCGATGAGGAGCTTAACAAGATTTGCGCGGCATCAATAAAAATCTTGGATGAGATGGCAGCGGCGGGTCCGGTTAACGCCGAAGGAATGCAAATCGTAAAGGATTTCTTGAAAGAGCGAGGTTATATGGATTAGCCTTGTAAAGCGTTAGAGTCAGCAAAGTATTGCTGCCTATCGTCTTGATAAGATATGGCAGCAATACTTTGCCTTTTGAATGAAATGCGACGTTGGAAGCTTTTTATAAGTGCTGTAAACAATCTGAGTGACAGGGTGGGCAAAATTGTCTGCCTAATGATTTTGCCGATGGTGTTCATATTGATATGGGAAGTCCTCATGCGATATGGGTTCGATGCTCCCACCTTCTGGGCTCATGAGACAAGTCAATATTTTTTCGGGGCGCACTTCATCCTTGGCGGAGCCTACGCTCTTCGCTGGGGAACACACGTTAATGTAGAGATATTTTATAGCCGTTTCTCCCCTAGAGTATCAGCTATTGTCGACCTTTTCACTTGGGTACTTTTTTACCTATTTTGTGGCTTCCTGCTATGGAGAGGCTGGGAGGCGGCTTGGTTGTCCGTATCAAGATGGGAACATACCTATTCTTATTGGTCTCCTCCCTTATGGCCACTTAGGCTGACCATTCCTCTGGCAGCTACGCTAATATTGCTACAAGGGATAACCAAAACCGTCAACGATGTCTATACTGCCATTACTGGTCGAAGGCTCGTAGTTGAGGCTGTCGAGAAAGGCGAACCATGAGTATCGGACTTATTACCATTCTCCTCTTTGCCTCAATGATATTTTTCATAGCACTGGGGCTGCCTATAGCCTTCTCTATTGGCGGTGTGTCCGTAATATTTGGGCTTGCCCTGTGGGGACCTATCTCCACCCAGATTGTCGCCGTTAAAGCGATTACCCAAATGAGAACCATCATTCTGATAGCCGTTCCCCTTTTCATTTTTATGGCAACGATGCTGGAAAGGTCAGGCATAGCGGATGACCTCTATGAAATGATGCACCGCTGGATGGGTACTTTGAGGGGCGGTCTGGCAATGGGTACGGTATTCATCTGCACTATTTTTGCTGCCATGTCTGGGATAAGTGGTGCCGGCACTGTTACTATGGGAATTATAGCTCTGCCTAATATGCTCAAACGAGGGTATGACAAGAGTTTAGCCATAGGTTGTATCATGGCGGGTGGAGCTCTGGGAGTTCTCATTCCTCCCAGTGTCATTATGATAATTTACGGACTTTTCTCCCGGCAGTCAGTGGGGAAACTCTTTGCTGGGGGGTTACTGCCTGGCCTGCTTCTTTCAACACTTTTTGTCGTGTATATAGGCATAAGATGTTACTTTAACCCGCGCCTCGGTCCCATACTGCCACCCGAGGAAAGAGCTAGTTGGCAGCTGAAACTTATCTGCCTGCGGGCGGTTATTCTCCCTCTGCTCTTAGTGGTTGGAGTTCTGGGGTCAATCTTTTTAGGAATGGCGACACCGACTGAAGCAGCCTCGGTAGGTTCTTTCGGCGCCATAATATGTGCTGCTATTCATCGCCGGCTTGGCTGGTCAATGTTAATGGCCGCAGCCAAGAGAACCCTCAGGACTACTGCCATGATTATGTGGATCATACTTGCTTCTGCAATCTTTTGTGGTGTTTATCAAGGCCTAGGGGCAGCTGAGTTAATGGAAGAGATGTTAATGAAGGCGGCAGTGAGCAAGTGGCTCATCTTAGGAATGATACAGCTTTCCTTCCTTATTCTAGGGTGTTTTGTGGATCCTGTAGGCATTCTCATGATGACTACTCCGGTATATTTGCCTGTGATTACGTTCCTGGGTTTCGATCCCCTGTGGTACGGGATTGTTTTCGTAGTTAACATGGAGATGGCTTTCTTAACACCACCCTTCGGCTCTAACCTGTTCTATATGAAGGGAGTGGCTCCTAAGGATGTGACCATGTTAGACATCTATCGCTCCATTACCCCTTTTGTGCTACTTCAAATGCTGGGGCTGGCTCTTGTCATTGCGTTCCCCCAAATAGCACTGTTTCTTCCCAGCTTGCTCTTCCAGTCGTAAAACAATTAACATTCTAAGCTGACAATTAGGCATAAAGTACAAGTGAATTAGGATAAGGAGGCAACAAATGAATTTGGAAACGCTTAAAACAAGGATTCAGGATAATGTAGATTCCGTAAGCAAGGAGCTTATAGGTTTGAGCTACAGGATTCATGCTAATCCTGAGGTGAGCTACAAGGAGGAGAAGGCATCAAAATGGTTAGCTGATTATTTGGAGGAAAAAGGCTTCAAAGTGGAACGAGGTGCTGCTGACTTACCTACCGCCTTTGTGGCAAGCTATGGTAAGAATAAACCGGCGATTGCTTTTCTAGCTGAATATGATGCCCTGCCTGAGATTGGTCATGGCTGTGGTCATAATATTATCGGTACCGCAGCTGCTGGGGCAGGCATAGCCGCCAAATTGATTGCGGATGAACTTGGTGCAAAGATTATGGTTATCGGGTGCCCAGGTGAGGAGCTATTGGGCGGTAAAGCTTTTATGGTGGAAAAGGGTATCTTTGATGAGGTAGATGCTGCCTTGGAGATGCATCCTATGGCGGTACCGGAGAACTGGGCAGGAGCAAAAATGACGGCCAGTAGTCTACTTGATGTTCAATTCTGGGGAAAACCGTCACATGCTGCGTTTGACCCCTGGAATGGTGTCAGTGCATTAGCAGCCATGATTCAATCGTTTGTTCATATAGATAGCCTGAGATTACATATTAAAGATAGAAGCCGCATTGCTGGCGTTATCACTGATGGTGGCAAGGCACCTAATGTGATACCTGAGCACTCAGCTGGCAGGTTCCTTATTCGAACCGCTCAGGATGGGGACCTTGACGACTTGCGTGAGAAGGTTATCAAATGCTTCGAAGCCGCTGCAATATCCACGGGATGCCAGTTGGAATATCATTTGGGCCCGAGATGTAATGCTATGCAAAATAATTCCGTCCTTCTTGAATTATGGAGGAGTAACATGGCGGCTCTCGGACGTCAGGTTGGTGAGATGAATATAAATTCGGGCAGTACCGATGTAGGCAATGTTAGCGTAATCACCCCCAGCATTCACCCTTTTCTGTCCATATCTGAAGAAACCCTTCCGGGACACTCGGCTCAATTTGCCGCGGCTGCTGTCTCCAAAGCCGGGGATAAAGCAGTCCTCGATGGTGCCAAAGCTCTGGCTATGACTGCTGCCGATATAGCCGCACAACTAGAAACATTAGCAAGAGCTAAAGAAGAATTGAAGGAAACACGCAAGCGGGAAAGAATTTTTTATGCTTAATTGACCTAGAGCCATAGGTCAACAAGGAGGTGACGAATATGACAATATGGCTACTTACTGTTGAGGTAACCCCATATGTTTCACGAGAGCAAGATTTCATTAACTGGTACACCAATATTCATTTGGGTGATGTTCTCGAATGCCCTGGATTTATAAATGGTCGACTTCAGATGGCTAAAGAATTTCGTGACGGGCGAGGGAAATTGCTGGCTAGTTACGAAATACAATCTGACGACATAGACCAAACTATGGCCATAAGACGAGAAATGCGTGAGGAGGAAAAGAGGCGCGGCCGTTATGGCAATATTTTAGATTACTTCAGCCATAATTGGCGAGATGTGCTGTGGAGGCAGATAGTCAGAAAGGTCGCTGACAAAGAGCACGGTCTCGGTATGGGAAAATGGGTCAATCTTGTCGAAACTAATTGCGTTGACCCTTCCCGTGAGCAGGAGTTCAATGATTGGTATACAAATATTCATCTGCCTGATGTACTGGAAACACCCGGTTTTATGGCAGCAACACGATACGAGATGAAGGAATTTCGCGATGGACGAGGCAAGTACCTCACAGTATATGAGATAGAAACCGGTGACATTGATAAAACAATGGAAATAAGACGAGAAAAGCGCAAGAAAGAATGGGAACAAGGGAGACAAAGCAATCTTTGGGCTTCAGTATGGCGGGATGTTCTTTGGAGGGTAATAGTGGAGCGCAGCATTTCTAAATAGTTTCGAGTAGGCACTGTCTATGCAAGGTGGGCTCTGCCAGGGGAAATGAGGGTGCTGGGGTTTATTCATTCCCCACCAGCTTAAATAGTCTCCTGCCCCTCCGGTTAGGGGAGCCCTCACTGAAATCCGGCAAGTGGCATCCCGCCTTTTTAAGAAGAGCTAATGAAAGATCTAGTTAGACGTAAAGCAATTGTGACGCTAGTCGTTATATTTGCTGTGTTAATTGCTGTGTTGATTGGCGCCATAGTGTTCCTTGCTTGGCTAACCTGAAAAGAGGGGCTTCGCCCCTCTCCTTTGAAGGAGACGTGGACTCCATGGAGATTCTGTTGACCCTGCTCACCCAGTACATGCCGGAGACGATAGCCACTATTCCCCTATTCTTCCGCGACCTTGAGGGAATTTTCAGCCTTTACGCCGAGTGGGTTGGTGAACGCTTCCTAGGCACCCCTGCATCTCAGGGAGCCAAGGTGATGTCGAGGGTCATCCTTCTGGCTGACTACCGCTGGTACCTACTGACGGGCGACCTTCTGGCCATGATCAAGCCAATTTTCAGGCAGGCCGACTTCTCTGCTGGGATTTCCCGGATAGCTGATACAATCCGCGGTGAGGTGAACGGATAAGCATAGCAGGAGTGAGTCATGGCATGGGACCCGTTTGAGGCCCTGCGAAGAGACCTGGAGAGGATATCAAGAGCTCTTCGCCCGGGAAGGCTGCCCGCTACGCTTTCCGTCCGGGGCAGGACTTTCGTGGCATTCTATACCAGTGTTAAGGAAGCAACGGGCCTTCCTGGAACATACATAGCCGAAATTCGAGTAGTCGAAGTGGGTGAGGGCTTTGTCGGAGGCGTCTCGCTGGCCGTGACCCCTCAGAAAGAGACAGCCAGAGTAGAGTGGGCATCCGTTACGCCTAGGGGAATAGGCTTGGGGCGCGCTATTGTAGAAGCTGTGGAGCGAGACCTCAAAGCCCGGGGCTATTACTTGGTCGAGTTGCTTGCGGTACCCGACTCAATCCCGTTCTGGAAGGCCCTGGGCTATATCCCGCAAGCTGAGGACGTTCCCGGTGAGGCACTTGAGATGGCCAAGATGCTGTATATGCGGGCTCTGCCAGGGGAAATGAGGGTGCTGGGGTTTATTCATTCCCCACCAGCTTAAATAGTCTCCTGCCCCTCCGGT
>JABXJW010000190.1 GCA_013375395.1 Desulfobacterales bacterium | reverse complement strand
TCTTAAATCCACCATTCCAGTATTCCAGTATTCCAACATAGCGCTAAAGCTTCACTGCGTGCCCAATTGTGAGCGAAGCGAACTAAGTTCTGGATCACTGAATAAATCCAAATATAGTTTTTTCCCATGTCAACATCTGCCTCGGAAAAATTGCGGCGTTTGCTGGGCCTCTTTTCCCGTGAAGATCGGCTCCTTATTCTGATCAACGCAGACCCTGACGCCATGGCCAGCGCCATGGCTCTGAAGCGCATTTTGTGGCGGCAAGTTGCGGCAGTCTCCATTGCCCATGTAAATGCGATCAGCCGGCCCGACAACCTGTCCATGATCCGTTTGCTGAAGTTCGACCTGGTTCCCATAGAGAAGCTCGATAAAGGCGAGTTTACGCGCTTTGCCGTCCTTGACTCCCAGCCTGGTCACAATGAGAGTTTTCAAGACGTCAGCTTTGACGTCATCATCGACCACCACCCCGATACGGGCGCCAGGGCCCAATTCACGGACATACGTCCGCACTACGGCGCTACGTCCACCATCATGACCCAATACATGCGGGCAGCCAAGATTAAGCCCTCTGTCAAGCTGGCCACGGGGCTCTTCTACGGCATCAAGACTGACACGTCGAACTTTGCGCGCAAGGCGCTCGTGGAAGACATGAATGCCTTCCAGTTTCTCTTTCGCCATGTGAACGTGCACATGGCGCGGAGAATCGAGCAGGCGGAACTCACCCGTGATTCTCTGAAATACTACCGTACGGCCCTGGAAGAGATGCGCGTGCGAAAGCGGCGCATCCGCGTCCATCTCGGACCGGTGACAAACCCCGACATCTGCGTTTCCATCGCCGACTTTTTCATGACAATTCATGATATCGCCTGGACCGTCGTGTCCGGTATTTACCAGAGGCGCTTGATCATTATTGTGAGAAACGACGGGACTCGAAAAGATGCCGGAAAGCTACTGGGCCAAGTTTTCGGGCGCCTCGGCAATGCAGGGGGGCACAAGGCCATGGCAAGGGCGGAGATTCCGCTGGAAAACCTGGAAGGCGTGATCGATCACAGTGATAAGAAGGCTCTGTCGCTGTGGATCATCAGGAGCCTGGATAGGAAAACGTAAAGCTTCCAATTCCTCACCTACTCAACAAATCCCTGATTGCAAGCAGTTCGGCCCGGAGCTGTTCAAGGCTCAGGGGTTGGGTGTCGTCTGTGGGGGGAGCGTCTTCTTTTTGGCGTTGCGTGAGGTCCTGTTTGGCGCCGGCTATGGTGTACCTTTTTCGATAAAGCAAGTCTTTGATTTCCAGGATTATTTCTATGTCGCGCTTTCTGTAGAGGCGTTGGCCCAAGCGGGACCTGGCAGGGTTAATCTTGGGAAACTCTGTCTCCCAGTACCGCAACACATAGGGCTCAAGACCGGTTATTGCGCTAACCTCACCGATCTTAAAATACCGCTTTTCAGGTATCTCGGCCTCTGTGGGCTGCATTGATTCGCTCCTTCAGCACCCGGCTGACGTTGAAGTTGAAGGTGACGACTTTGCGCGCAGGCAATGTGATGGTCTCTGCGGCTTGCGGATTTCTACTTTTCGAGCCTTTCTTTGGCGCAAGCCGGGTGTCGACACGAGCGGCGTAGCCGTTCAACGCCAACCGTCTATTGCCGGCAGTTGCGCCTTGAACTGTTTCAATACCTTGTTTGTCACGACCTCGTGGATGGTGTTCACCTCGCTGTCCGTGAGGTTTCTTTCAAAAGAGCGATACGTGATCCTCAAAGCAATACTCTTCTTCCCATCCGGTATGGGCCGGCCCTGGTACACGTCAAAGACATCGACTGCCTCTATTAATTCTTGGCCCAGTCCTTCTATGAAATCGAGCACGCTGCCGGCCTCTACGGCCTCATCTACGATCAGGGCTATATCCCTGGTGGTGGCCGGGAACCTGGAGATCGGCCTTGCGAGTTTTTCTTGTGTCGCATGATCGACCAGCAGATCAAAGTTCAGGTCAAAGCAAAAGGCTGTCTGCTTCAAGTGAAAATTCTTCAGTACTGCGGGGGACAGTTCACCTGCCGCACCCAGCCTCTCATCTCCCGCATGCAGCTCGGCGGCATGGCCCGCTCTCAGATAGGCAAAGTCGGGGCTGCTCAATGGGGCAAAACGTGGTTTCTTGACGTTCAATCCTTCGCATACGGCCTCGACTACTCCTTTGATGTCGTAGAAGTCCGCTTCTTCTTCCCTAAAGTGCCATGTCTTGTCATACCGCGCTCCGGTCCAAAGGCCCGAGATCATCTCCACCTCCAGTGGGAGTTCGTCCCGGTCCGCCGCAGGCGGATTAAGGAAGACCTTGCCGAGTTCGAATATCTTCAGGTTCTCGTTTCGCTGCGCGCTGTTTCGATACATGGTGGCCAGAAGGCCCGGAAGCAGAGAGGTCCTCATGACGCCTTGGTCTTCGGTCAGTGGATTGGTGATGGACACCATCCGACGGCGAGGGTCCTTGTCGCCGAGTCCGAGCCTGTCACAGGCGTCTTTTTCGATAAAACTGTATGTTACGATCTGCGAAAACCCGCAGCCTGAAAGCACCTGCCGGAGCCGGTCCCGAAGTTTGAGCTTCTTGCCGCGGGGGATTCCAACCACGTCGGATTCAGGATAGGTGGTGGGGATCTTATCATAGCCCCTAAGGCGCGCCACCTCCTCCATGAGGTCCTCCGGGCGCTTAAGGTCTACGCGGAAGGTGGGGGACGCCACCCTGAGGCGATCCTCATTCAGCGGTTCTACTTCGAGTTCTATGGACTCAAGATAAGAGCCCACCTCTTCACGGCTCAAGCCGGCGCCCAGGAGCCTGTTGGTTCGCTTCACGCTCAGCTCTATAACGCTTTTGCGGATCGGCCTGGGATAAACGTCAATGACGCCTTCAGCCGGCTTTCCGCCCGCAGACTCGACCATGATCTGGGCCGCACGATCCAGGGCGCGCCTTACGCCATTGGGGTCCACGCCCCGCTCAAACCTGTACGAGGACTCGGTGCCAAGACCGAGCCGCTTTGCCGTGCGTCGCGTTGTGATCGGATCGAAATAGGCGCTTTCAATGAGCACACGCCGTGTATGATCTTCTATTTCCGATTCAAGTCCGCCCATGATCCCGGCCAGGGCCACCGGTCCTTTGCCGTCGCATATCATGAGCATCTCGGCGCCGAGGGTACGTTCCACGCCGTCCAGGGTTGTAAACCTTTGTCCTTGCCGAGCCGTTTTCACAACGATGCGGTTTTCTGCGAGGCGGTCGAAGTCAAATGCGTGCAGCGGTTGGCCCATCTCCATCAGGACGAAGTTGGTCACATCCACCACGTTGTTGATGGCACGGAGCCCCACGGAGTTCAACCTGTCTTGAAGCCAGAAGGGAGACGGCCCGATCTTGACATCCAGGATCAGCCTTGCGGCATACCGTGGGCAGTGATCCGGGGCTTCAACAGTTACAGATGCCAGTTCCTCTATGGGCGTTGCGCCTGCGGGGACCTTTACCTCTTGGTATTTCAACGGTGTTTTAAGGATGGCTGCCGCCTCACGTGCTACGCCGATCACACTGAGGCAATCAGGGCGATTGGGCGTAAGGTCAAACTCGATGATGGCATCGGAAAGATCCAGTGCGGCGGCAAGCCCTTTGCCTGGTGCGGCCTGGTCTTTGAGCAAGAGGATGCCGGAGCTGTCCGTTCCAAGGGCAAGTTCCGCCTCGGAGCACAGCATCCCTTCCGAGGGCTGCCCGCGGATATGCCCGGCTTTGATCGTGTCGCCTGATGGGAGCCGGGCGCCGGGAAGCGCCACGGGTACAAAAGCCCCTTTTTTGATATTGGCGGCGCCGCAAACGACAGGCTTTATCCCGTCGCCCACGTCCACACTGCACACCGACAGAGTATCTGCGTGCGGATGGGCGGCTATTTCAACTATGCGCCCCACCACAACGCGGTCCAGGTAGCCGTACCGATCGGTGAGGGCCTCCACCTCGAGCCCGGCCATGGTCAGAGCCTCGGCGAGTTCCGCCGCGTCGACGTCGATGGTCACGTAATCTTTGAGCCAGCTTAGACTAACTTTCATTTGTCAAAACAATAGAGTGCCTAAAGTGAGCTAAAGTGAACTAAAGTGCCTAAAGTTAAAAGAACAAAACCGATTTTGAAAAAGTTTCTTCTCCGCCGAAGGCGGATCAACTTTAGCTCACTCTAGCTCACTTTAGGCACTTTAGTTCACTTGTCCAGGGGCATTAGTTTGCCCATCACGTCTTCTACTTCATATCGCATTCCACATGCACCATTCCACGCTCAACTGACTAAAACTGTTCAAGGAACCTGATATTGTTTTCGTAGAACTTTCTGATATCGTCAATGCCGTACTTGAGCATTGCAATGCGCTCGATGCCCATGCCGAAGGCAAAACCCGTATAACGGCCGGTATCATAGCCCACCATTTCGAACACCGCCGGATGCACCATGCCGGCGCCAAGAACCTCCAGCCAGCCGGTGTGTGAGCATACCCTGCAGCCTTTGCCACGGCAGATTACGCACCGTATATCGACCTCGGCGCTCGGCTCCGTGAAAGGGAAGAAGCTGGGCCGAAAGCGGAGGCTGGTTTCCTCATCAAACATCTGGTGGACAAATATCGTAAGAACCCCCTTCAGGTCGCCCATCGATATGTTTTCCGCCACCATCAACCCCTCTACCTGGTGAAACATGGGTGTGTGGGAAACATCCGAATCGACGCGGTAAGCCTTGCCGGGGGCAATGATGCGCACGGGCGGCGATTGCCTCTCCATGACGCGGACCTGAATGGGAGAGGTGTGTGTTCGCAAGACAATGTTTTCAGAGACATAGAAGGTATCTTGCATGTCACGGGCAGGGTGGTCCTTGGGAATGTTGAGGGCCTCGAAGTTATAGTAATCGAGTTCCACATCAGGGCCTTCAACGATCTCAAAGCCGAGCCTCAGAAAGATTTCGCAAATAGCCTGCGTGATCTGGGTAATGGGGTGCAGCCGCCCCCCGGCAAGTGGCCTTCCGGGCAATGTTACGTCAAGTGCCCCATCAGGCCTTTTGCGACCTGTGTCGAAAGCTTCGATGGAGTCTTTGAAGGCGGCCTCAAGCCTTGTCTTGACCTCGTTGGCGAGCTTTCCCGCCAGGGGCCTTTCAGCAGGCGGCAGGGTGGAAATACTTCGCAGGCACTGAGTCACGGCCCCCTTGCGCCCCACGTACCGGACCCGCAGCAGTTGCACTTCCTGGGGATTGTCGGCAGCCTCCAGGGCCTTCAAGGCTTCCTGTTCCAACCTTTCGAGTTTTTCTTTCATGGGTGTTCGTGATGCGTGAATCGTTTCCGTCTGATGCCAGATCCCCGATGCCTGATATTTGATTGCTGCTTGTGTACAAGGGAGAATCGCCCAACTCAGCCCTGACGCACGTTTTCCCCCTCACCCTAACCCTCTCCCGCGAGGGGAGAGGGGATTAATAACTTGAAATTATAGACATAAACTCCCTCCCCCTTGAAGGGGGAGGGCTGGCGTGGGGGGTGGAAACAGCGCGACAAACATTTTCTTCAGGGCAAATTATTAACAGCTATTATTCCGTAAAATCATATGGTTGCAAAAATGCGAAAATTCGTGCGTCAGTACTGCGCCCAACTACTTATCCGGCATCTGGTATCCGGCATCGGGCATCAGTATCCCGATTCACGATCCCGCACCTCCGGCAACGGCTGCCAATTGGGAGAACGCTTTCGGATCTGAAACGGCCAGTTCCGCCAGTATCTTTCGGTCGATTTCCACCCCGGCCTTCTTGAGCCCGCTTATGAACCGACTGTACGACAGATTGTTGAGCCGTGCCGCCGCATTGATCCGGGCGATCCACAGCCTCCTGAAATCTCGTTTCCGGCTCCTTCGGTCCCTGTAAGCATATTGAAGGGCCTTGTCCACGGCATCGGCCGCCGTGCGGTACAGCTTGCTGCGACCGCCGCGATAACCCTTGGCAAGCTTCAATATCTTCTTTCGTCTCGCTCTGGCTTTAAACCCTCGTTTGACTCGCATAAATGGTCCTCCTTATATGTCGTGAATCGTGTAATCGTGAAGCGGATACCTGATACCTGATGCCGGATAACAGTCAAGCAGTTCATCCATGTACGCAGGCAGCCATGAGATATCCGGTATCAGGGATACGGCATCCGACTCACCCATAAGGAATCAGTCGTTTCACCATAGCCTTGTTGCTCTTGTCGATGAGGTCGGACTTTCTGAGCGCCCGCTTCCTCTTAGGGCTCTTCTTGGTCAGAATATGGCTTGCGTTCGACTTCGCATAAGCTATTTTTCCTTTTCCCGTAACCTTGAAGCGCTTGGCGGCGCCCCGGTTTGTCTTCATTTTTGGCATGGTTGTATTCTATCCTTTCATTCCTGTATCGTATAATCGTGAACGGTGAATCGTGTATCGTGTGATCGCGAATCGAACAACAAACAAAGATTCACGAATAACGAATGCGGGGAGTTATTTCGGGGCAAGGATCATGATCATATTGCGGCCTTCCAGCCTCGATTCCTGTTCCACAAAGGCAAGGTCCGAAGCCTCTTCAGCTACGCGTTTCAGTAGCTCTGCTCCACGCCCGGTATAGGCCATCTCTCTTCCTCTGAACATAATCGAGACCTTAACCTTATCCCTATTTTGCAAGAATCGCTTCATGTTGCGCAGCTTAACCTGCAAGTCATGCTCTCCGGTCCTGGGACGGAGTTTTATTTCTTTGATTTGAAAACCCGACTGGCGTTTCTTGGCCTCTTGAAGTTTCTTGTTTTGAGTGTATTTGTATCGGCCATAATCCATGATCCGGCAAACCGGTGGACTGACGTGAGGAGCAACCTCAACCAGATCCAAATTATGCGATTCTGCTGTTTTCAAGGCTTCTGCAATCTGCACCACCCCTAACTGCTTGCCGTCGGGATCTATCAAACGTACCTGTTTGGCCCGAATTCTTCGGTTTACATTAATCCGTCTGGTTATAATTCACCT
>JABXJW010000189.1 GCA_013375395.1 Desulfobacterales bacterium | reverse complement strand
TTAAGTACAACCCGCTAGTTCCCCGTTCTTTCTCAATGCTCACTAAGACCCTCAGACAGTTACCCTGTTCAAAATCTAATCGTCATTGGAGCTCCTTCGAACCCGTTTGTTTCATAAGGCTAAAATGATACGAAAAGGGCAATCTTGATAAACTCGTAAAAAGTCGAAAATACCCCCTCTCCCTTGACGGGAGAGGGTTGGGGTGAGGGTGAAAAATGAGGCACTTCATCCGGTTGCATCCCCCTCCCCTTAATCCCCTCCTGCCAGGGGAGGGGAAATAGGACTTTTTACGAAGCCGTCAATCTTGATATAATCAGGAACTGATGCTATGTTAAACGATATGAATCCAACGAAGCCGATTGCCATTGAAAAGCGGATCATATTTGCATTGGATGTCGAATCTCCTCAAGAGGCGAAGAAGTTGGTTGAGAGGCTTGAAGACCACATAAGGTTTTACAAGGTAGGCTTGCAGCTTTTCCTGGCCGGGTGGTTTAAGATTATTGAGTGGATAGTCAAGCGAAATCTCGAGGTCATGGTGGATCTAAAGTTTTTTGATGTTCCCGAAACAGTCGCATCTGCTGTTGGACAATTGAAAGACCGGGGAGCCACGTTTGCCACTGTCCATGGAAATGACGAAATTCTAAAAGCAGCCGTTGAAAAGAAAAATGGCACAAAAATCTTGGCTGTTACGGTTCTTACGAGCCTGGACCAAGCTGACATAAATGAGCTTGGCTTCAAATGCTCTGTTAAAGAGCTTGTCCTAACCAGGGCTAAACGGGCTCTGGCTATCGGCTGTGATGGAGTAATTTCTTCCGGCTTGGAGGCGCCTCAGCTAAGGGCAGACCTCGGTAATAATTTCATGATAGTCGTGCCTGGAGTAAGACCTGTCGAAAACCGGGAGGATGACCAGAAAAGAGTGGTCGATGTTAAATCCGCCTTCCAAAATGGCGCTGATTACATTGTAGTAGGTCGCCCGATTCGTCTGGCCAGTGACCCGGTGGCTGAAGTGCAAAGAATGCAGAGAGAGATCGTAGAGGTACTGGGACATTAAGTGTGGCATTACAGGCGGTCCTCGGTGGCTGACAACCGTGTATGTTTCAGGCCAAGGTGCTGGGGTATTCTAAAATCCCCCTCAATCCCCCTTTGTTAAAGGGGGAAGGTTTAGTAGATCCCCCTTTGAAAAAGGGCGGCCAGCCTCCGGCTCGTAGAGCCTACGCCTGGCAGAGGGGGGATTTCACGGCCCATAATTGCAGTAAATTGAGAACTGCAGAGACTATAGAACAGCTGCCTATTTTCCCTCTTTTTCCTTTGCAAATGCCCGGGCCTTTTCGGCCATCTGCGTGAGACGATCATTGACCGCTCGAAATAGTGTCCCCTTCGGGTAGGTCCCGTCTTTTCGCATCCTGCCGGCCTTCATGCCGGTCAATATTTCAATGCCATCCTCAACGGTATTGATGGAATAGATATGAAACTTTCCGTCCTTGACCGCCTGTACCACCTCTTTTTTTAGCATGAGATCCTTGACGCTCTTTTTGGGCATGACAATGCCCTGTTTTCCGGTCAGGCCCTTGTGCTTGCAGATGTCAAAGAAGCCCTCAATCTTGCGCGTAACCCCGCCTACGGGCTGGATTTCTCCCTTCTGACTGACAGAACCCGTGACGGCAATCCCTTGAAAGATCTGCACATCGGCGATGGCGGAAAGCAGCACGAACAGCTCCGTGCTCGATGCGCTGTCGCCATCCACCATGCCGTAGGTTTGCTCAAAGCACAGGCTGGCCGTGAGCGCCAGGGGCTTGTCCTGGGCAAAGTGCTCCCGCAGGTAACTGCTCAGGATAATGACGCCCTTTGTGTGGATCTTTCCGCTCAGCTTCGACTCCCGATCGATGGTGACCACACCGTCTTTTCCCATGGAGACATTGGCCGTGATCCTGCCCGGCTTTCCAAATATGTGGTCACCGGTCTGGAGGATGCTAAGTCCGTTGACCTGCCCTACCTTGTAGCCGTCGGTTTCGACCCAGAAGATGTCTTTCTTGATCAGCTCCTGCACCCGCTCTTCCACAAGGTTTGCGCGGTACTTCTTCTTTTCTATGGCTTTTTCCACATGGGCGGCTTTAATATATTTTGCTCTCTCCTGCTCGGCCCAGTAATTCGCCTCCTTGACAATATCACCGATGGCGCCGAGCCGCAGGGTCATTTTGTCCTTGTTGCCGGTGACCTCCAGGCTGTATTCAATCAGCCTGCCGATCCCGGTCCGGTCCACATGCTTGATGCCTTCCTCCTCACAGAACCTTGCCATGCAATGAATGCATTCGTGTATGCTTGTTTTGTTCCGATCAGCCTGGTCGTCCAGGTGGGCCTTGATCTTGAACATCTGCTTGAAGCGGTCATCATAGACATAGAGAAGTTCATACAGATAAGGGCCCCCTGTGACCACCAGCTTGACATCAAGGGGTATGGGCTCGGGCTTCAGCGTCTTGGTGGTCATGAATCCGTACATTTCGCTTATATCCTCGATTTTTACCTCTTGGTGCCTTATAGCCCGTTTAAGGGCCTCCCAGGCAAAGTACCATTTCAAGATGTCCGTGGCCTTCAAGACCAGGTATCCCCCGTTGGCCTCGTGGAGAGATCCTGGTTTGATCATGCTAAAGTCCGTGACCAGGGCGCCAAAAACGGCCTCCTTTTCTATCCTTCCAAAAAGGGAGGGGTAAGTCGGGTTTGAGGTATAGACGACCGGTGCCCCTTTTGCCTCAGAGTTGTCAATCAACACATTTACCCTGTATTTGTTCATTGTGGGGGGCCAGGCCATCCCCGAGATGGGCATCTGGGTGGGTTTTTCCTCGGGAGGTTTTCGGAAATCGTCTATATGTTCGAGAACATCCTTTTTGACCGCCTCAAGGTATTCAAGGACCTTTGGGTGATTCTTGAACTTGTCGAAGGTGGGTTTCATCCTTTCTCCTACAACCGACAGGGCTGTTTTTTCATCCAGCTTTTTGCGGCGTTCAACGTATTCGGCCTCAAGCCTTGCGATCTCGCTCATCGACTGATTCATCTCAACCGACAACGTGTCGCCCCTGTCCCGCAATGCCTTTTTTTCCTCCGGGGAATATTTGGCAAGTTCTTCCGGAGGAATAATCTTGCCGTCCTTTCCGGGGATGATGGAAACACCTTGAGGGTCCATCTGCAACAGGAAGCCTTCGGCCTCCACCCTCTCCCTGAGGGCGTCGATGACCTTGCGGCGTTTGTGTTCAAACTCCTTGCGAAGGACCTGCTCCTTGTACTGATAGTCGTCGGTGCTGAAAGCTATCGGCACATCGCTTTTCAATGCCTCAACCACATCATCCATGGCCTTTTTTAGCTCTTTGCCTCGCCCGCAGTCCAGCCTCAACCCCCTTGGTTTGTCAGGCTCCTTGAAGTTGTATACATAGCACCAGTCGGAGGGAGGGGGCTCTTTTTTTGCCGCCTCTTCCAGGAAGGTCCTCGCGATGTACGTGGCGCCTGTATCGGTGGGTCCGGCGATGTAGATATTGTACTCAGGATCGTGCATCCCAATGCCGAACTTTAATGCCTCAACGGCCCGACGCTGTCCCACCACCCCACGGGCTGCGGGGCAGAGTTCGCCCGTTGAACCGACTTTAAGGGTTTTCGGATCAACGTGGAGCCGAAGATCCTTTACAGGTACCTCTTTGAATTTCCTAGCCATGACACACTTCCTTTTTTATACCCCCTCACCCTAACCCTCTCCCTCCAGGGGAGAGGGAAGTGAGCGGCAACCCCGCCGCAAGCAGCGGAGTATTGAAAATACTAATAAAATCCCCTTTTAGAAAAGGGGGACTCCCAATAGCCCCCTTAGAAAATGGGCCTTTCCAATATCCCCTCTTTTGTAAAGGGGGCAAGGGGGGATTTATTCAAGACGCCAACTGTCATTAACAAATAGGCAATGCTCTCTTTGCGACCTTTTCATACAGCAAGACATACTTTCCGGCGGATTCCTCCCAGGAAAAGTCGGCCCTCATACCGTTTTTGACCAGTTTTTTCCAGCTTGTCTTGTCATCATATACCTTCACGGCCTCCTTGATCTCTTCCAGAAAAGCTCCTGCTTCATGATCGGCAAATTTGAACCCTGTGCCTTCACCAGACTTCGGATCAAACTGCTCGATGGTGTCATCAAGGCCGCCTGTAGCCCGGACAATTGGAACCGTCCCGTATCTTAAGGCGTAGATCTGAGTCAGCCCGCACGGCTCATAGCGAGAAGGAACCAAAAGCATATCAGCGCCTGCCATGATGCGGTGGGCCAGGGGTTCATCAAAGCGAATCATGACGGCCATGTTTTCAGGGTACTTTTGTCCCAGTTCGCTCAAGAGAGTTTGATACTTCTCCTCGCCGGCACCCAGGATCACCAGCCCTGCATCCAGCCTGACCACATGTTCTGCAATCCGGGCCAGCAAATCATGCCCTTTTTGTGCCGCAAGCCGAGAGATAATTCCGAGCACCGGGCGACCTGCAAGGCGCTGATCAAGGCCAACCTCATGGATAAGATCACTCTTGCACTCGGCTTTACCCTTCATGTCACCGAGGCTGTAGTTGGCCCTGATATGCCGGTCAGTGGCAGGGTTCCAGATACTGTAGTCTGCGCCGTTAAGGATACCGTAAAGGTCGGCTGACCTCCTTTTAAGGGTCCCGTCCATACCCAATCCGAATTCAGGTGTCTGTATCTCCCGGCTGTACATGGGGCTTACGGTGGTGATGGCATCTGCATATACGATACCTGCCTTCAAGAGGCTTATCTTGCCCCAATATTCAATCCCTTCCGGGCCAAACTCGGTGGCGGGAAGGCCGCAGGCGGCAAGCTTGTCTGCCGGAAAGAGCCCCTGATAGCCCACGTTGTGAACCGTAAAGACCGAGGCAACGTGCGACAAGGCGGGATCTTCCCTGTAAAGGGTCTTAAGATACGCCGGGATCAACCCTGTTTGCCAGTCGTGGCAATGGACCACATCAAAATGAAGCCCGGCCTCTTTGGCAAAAAGGAGGGCGGCGCGACAAAAATAGGCAAACCGTTCCAGGTTGTCCGCATAGTCTCCTTCAGGCGTGCCGTATAGCTCAGGCTGGTCAAAGATGTCCTCCAAGTCAAACAGATAGACGGGAACCCCTCCTTCGGTTGCTGTTTCCAGCACATCGCCAACAAGCGTCTTTTCACCTAATGGGACTTTGAGCCTTTCCCTGATCATTCGGGTGGCAAAACCTCCATCCCTTACCATCCGGTAGAACGGAAGCCCCACCCTCACATCCACACCGAGTTTCTTGAGAGCGGAAGGCAAGGCGCCTGCCACGTCGGCCAGGCCGCCGGTCTTGGCAAAGGGCGCCACTTCCGATGCCAAAAACCAGACCCTCAAAGACTCAGACATGAAATCCTCCATCGGATTTTCCGGCTCGTCCGGATTATGAATTGAAGGGAAACATTTGTTCGATTCCTCAATTCCTGAATTTCGTCCGGTCCAAATACAGCCTTATTCATTATCCTTTTCCACAGCCTCCATCAGGTCGGCATAGATGTCGGGCACAGAGTAGATAACCCGGTTCCATGACGGGATCTGGGTCCCTTCCTTCTCTTGCCTTGCCTGCTCCCAGGCCGTGGCGATAAAATCTCTGAAGTATCGAACGGTGAGTTCTTCCCGGTGCCGGTCATAGACCAGGTCGTTCGATTCCGCATCGTCGCTGTAACTTTTCACAAAGCCTATAGCCGTACTGTAGTAAGTATGCTGCAACATATCAATAAAGGCATCATCAATTGCCATGCCGTGCAAGCGCATATAGTTCAAATAGAATTTTGCAATATCCACGGCCATCCGATGGAGCCCTCCACCAGGGTCTTTTTCAGAAAGCTCCTGGTGTTTATGCTCATAGTTTTTACAAAGATCGATTTGTGCAATCTTTTTTGGCGTCAGACGGTTGTACACCTCGGATAGGGTGCTAACCTCAAGGCCCCAGTCATGGGCTATGTTTATGGCCCGACCAAGGCGGGTCATGAAGCTGAACTCTCCGGCCAGGGGATAGCGGAAGGTACGATGATAGCGAAAAAACTGCTCCAGCATTCTGTGGTCGCGGTGGTGCATGATGTTGGCCAGAGCTTCTACGAAGGGCGCCACAAAAAGTCGCGTGCTTCTACCTTTCATCTCCATCTCGCTGGGGGAGATGCGGGCGTAATAGCCTTTGCAAAACTCAAAGTCGTTATTCGGGTTGGCCGTCGGTTCAATGAGACGCCCGAGGAGCAATCGGTCATAGGTGACGATGTCGCAGTCGTGCAAGGCGATCACGTCACTGATTTCACTGGCGAACAAATACCCAAGAGAAATCCACACCGACTGGCCCTTTCCCGGCACCCCCACAGGAATTTTTTGTTCTTGCAGATTCTTGAAGATCGTCTGAATCCTGGGCCCGTCCACCCACACTATCTTTACATCCCGGCCCTCCTTTTTCAGTCTGCCGAAATACTCCTTGGCCTCCCTGAACCGGCTTTCTTCTTTGGCGCCGCCAAGCGCCACCACAACAGAGCACAGATAATTCACCCGGTTGATCTGCTCGATGATGTTGTCCAGGACCTTGGGCACATGGATTTCATCATAAAGGGAGGGTAGAAGAAGGCTCAGACACATGTGTCTGGAAAATTCCTCCAGCTTTTTTTCCAGCCGCATAAGGTGTTCTTCAGGGTCGAAAAGATCGTAAAACCCGTGAATGGTTGTAATAAAACCTTCTTGATGAAACTCGCTCATGACAACTCCCCCTAAAAGCACTAAGTAGTGCTTGAACGAAAACCACCTAAATCGTATCATTTTAGCTTTATGAAAGAAACAGGCTGAAACAGGCTGAAACGGCGGTTAAATTTTAATTTGTGTGTAATTATTCAGGTTGTCAGGTTCAGGGTTCAGGGTTGGCGTATCGCAAGAACCGGATAAACTCCGCATTCATCGCTCTCTAACCTTGAACCGTGAACCTTGGAACTTTG
>JABXJW010000022.1 GCA_013375395.1 Desulfobacterales bacterium | reverse complement strand
CCATCATGCTGGTGGAGTCAAGGCTGGGCGACTTTATCGGCAAACGCATGGTCCTCAATACCCTGTCGAGCCTTGCGGCCCTTGATGACAATGCCGTACGGGAAATGCTCTGGAATACTCGAGTTAAACACAAGTCGTCGGAATCAAGAGACAAATTTGACACATGGGCCCGTCGAAAAGCGGCCTGGGCATATACCGAGCTTAAAGCCTATCTCAAGTACGTAAATGATCAACACATAGATCCCTTTTCCGTTCTCGGCTCATATGCCGGCGCGTTGGGATTTGCTCAGTTTATGCCTTCAAATGTGTTGATGTTCGGCCAAGACGGCAATAAGGACGGCCGGATCAACCTCTACCAACACGGAGATGCTATTGAAAGTATCGCCAACTACCTGAAGCACCACGGGTGGCGGCCGGGGCTGAGCCGCCAGGAGGCGTTTCGTGTCGTGCTCTGCTATAACCGTAGCAAGTATTACGCAGACACCGTCCTGAAAGTGGCTGAACGCATTTCAGGGCGGAGTCTATGGTAGGTACAGAAAAGCAGCCGAATATGAGTCATGCTTTAATTGTACTTATATTGTTGCTCCCCATGGTCCCTACCTTCTGGGCCATCGTGGATGTGGCACACAGGGATTTCGGCACGTTAAGAAAAAAGGGCATGTGGGGGGTCTTCATAGTACTTGTCCCGTGCCTGGGAGGCCTTGTTTACCTCATCTTTGGTCGCAGACATGGTACGAGGGCAACCGAATAATTAAACGTCTCGGAAATTCTACAACCTGGTGAAATCATAAGCTATTTAATGGCAATATATTTTTGCCATCCACATGGAATGATGGGCACGGAGTGAAGCTGTGCGCTATGTTGGAATAATGGAATAGTGGGAATAAAGGCAGACACGAAGTGAAGCCACGCGCTAAAAAGTCATTCTTAAATTGTTTCATTCCTTTGAACCCATCATAGCGCGCAGATTCACTTCGTGCCCAGTATTCCATTATTCCAATATAGCGCTAAAGCTTCACTTCGTGCCCAATTGTGAGCGAAGCGAACTAAGTTCGAAGTTATGAACTGAAACAGCTTGAGGGCCGGTAAAGAGGTGGCCCGTGTACCACGTTGCAAGTGAAGAGACATATCAAGACGGACGTATTATCTTCAAAGAGGCAAGTTCGGGAGAGTGGATTTGTGTGGTCCGGACGGGTGCAGTACGGATTTCCAAAAAGGGTTGAAGGCAAAAGATTTATCCTGGATTCGTTGCAGCCTGGAGACATATTAAGAAGGATTATCAAATATTGAAACAATACCTTAAGACGCAGGGAATAGATGAGAAAAATGCCGAATGAAAGCATTCTTCCCGTCATTCAGAATGCGGATCTGGCCGGCAAGATGGTGCTGGTTCGCGTAGATCACAATGTGGTGAAAAACGGGGTCATCAGGGACCCCTACCGGATTGACCGCACAATCGGCACTCTTTACAATATTGTTGAGAGGGGCGGACGAATCATACTGATGACCCATGTGGGGCGGCCCCGTGACAAGAAGACCGGAGAGATAACTTCCGATTCCTCCACTTCCATAGATCCCGTTGCCGCCTATCTGGAACGCAAGCTTCACACCAAAATCCATGTGCCCGCCTTTCGGGCCAAAAAAAAACGCGGCATTCCGGGGATCGACACCTCCATTAACCTGGTCATCAAGGAGTTGAAGCAGCACAAGATCGGCGGCATTTATATGCCCAACACCCGGTGGTTTGAGGGAGAAGAGGCAACCGGAGAACTCAGGGAATTCTTTACCCTTCAACTGGCCGGTCTTGCAGACGTCTTCGTAAACGACGCATTCGGCTCATGGCAGCCCCATGCTTCCACATATGATATCACCAGGTATCTGCCTTCATATGCGGGTTTCCTTATGCAGGAAGAGATTCGGCACCTGGACCAGGTCCTCAGTCCCGAGCGTCCTTTTGTGGCAGTGGTAGCCGGCGCGAAATATGACACCAAGATAGGCCCTTTGAATGAGCTTTACAAGAAGGTGGATCATCTCATGTTGGGGGGCGTAATCTACAATACCTATCTGTGTGCAAAATATGGGATTCGGATCGCCGGCGTCCCTGAAGCAGATATTGAGGCAGCCAAGAAACTTGTTTCACTTGACAAAGACAAGAAAAAGATTGTTGAGCTTCCCTACATTGTCGAGTCGGACATATGGGGCGAAAAGGCGCCGGGACAATACAGAACGATAGCGGTCAAGGACTTTGTACCGGGTAAATCGTATGGTTATGTCCTGGACATCGACCGCAAGTCTTTTTCCGACAAGAAGGTGGACGATGTGATCGGCTCGGCGCGAACCACCTTTGTCAATGCAGTCATGGGCTACACGCCCTATTTTACCGAAGGCTCTGAGGCCCTTGACCGAACCATCGACAAAAACCGCGTCTCCCGGAAGTTTTACGGCGGCGGAGACACCCTCCAGGAGTTCAAGAGCCTTTGCCCCGGCCTCTATCTTTCGGTACTGGATGACGCCCTGTACTATTTCTTCACAGGCGGGGGATCCGTGCTCAAGGCGATCGAGCAAGACGATGCCATGGGCATGAAGCCGCTCCAGGCCCTTATCGAAAACAAGAAGACCTTTGAAAAGGGATTGACAAGGTAGTGTTTATTTTATACATTATACTACCAGAAGTAAGCTGTTAAAAGGTCCCATCGTCTAGCGGTCTAGGATATCGGCCTCTCACGCCGGAGACACGGGTTCGATTCCCGTTGGGACTACCAGAAAAAAGCTAACCCCTTGATTTTCCTTAATGGCGTCAAGGGGTTTTTAGTTGGTTTTGGATGATTTTCCTTCGTTCTTGGCACACTGTGCCTGATGTGACTCCGAGGTTGACAAAAAACCGTTGGGAGGAGAAAGTAGCGCGGATGGAAAAGAAAATGCAAAGCAAGCCACACGGGCGCAGCCTAGCCGATGCGGCGCTCGAAAAAATGGAGGAGGCCATTGAAGCTGTTGAATCGTGTGAAGGCAAATTGACGGCAGGCGAATACAGGCAATTGCGCGGGCGGTTAGGCCATTTGATGGATGCTTTGTATAAGGTCGGTGGATATTTGGTAAAATCTACCTGAAAAACGACAAAAGCGGGCAGTTGCTCGAAAGATGCTGCAAAAAAAACGGCCCTGGGATTGACGAACTGAGCGGACGTGATAATTATGTGAAGAAACGAAGTGATGCATGGAATCTAAGTCCGTTGATTCTGAAGTTCGGGTTTTTCCGGCAAAAATTATAAAGACAGTCACTTCTCTTTTTTGTTCCGACTTGTCCGGTTTACGCTATGGAGGAGAAGCAAAATGCCCGATTACGAAGGTTTTGTTGCAAGCATTACGGCGGACCGTAAAGCCGAGGTCATCATCAGTCCTGGGGTGCCCGGTATTCCGGGCGCCCCTGAAGTGAGCGCGAAGGTTTGTCACTGTCCAACCGACGGCTCAAGCGTGACGATCGAGGCATTGAACAGGGCTGGTGCAGGCGTAGGCGATTTGGTTTGTATCAGTCGCACACCCGGCGTACTGATAAAGAATGCTGCCGCGCTCCTGGGCATTCCGGCACTTGGGGCTATACTAGGACTCGCTGCCGGCGCTCGCTTTGCCGGAAGGGGTGCGATTGCTTTTACTGCCGTTGGTTTGCTGCTCGGAATTATTGTCGGCGCGGCAATCTATAGACGGCTTTCAGTCCACAACCAGCCCGTCATAAGCCGCGTGATAAGGACTCGAACGCAGATGGCCTCTCGGTTTAGTGCCAACCAATCCTGTTTTCAAGATCAAGACCCAACCTGCCGGAGTTGCATCCAGCGTTTGCCTTGAGAGGCCGCTGCACACTTGAACCCGGACTTGCCCACCTCAACCCAACCTCTTGATCAGCTACCTGCCGCCTTCCATCACCAACACATTACCCTAATGACTATTCCTTTCAGCATATCCCTGCTGTGTCGCCTTCCAGCTCTCAAAAAGCCGAGTCAGATACGCTATGGCAACCTGAAGCTTAAATGTCAGCTTTTGTACGTTGGCCATGTTTTCCGGTATCTTCAAGTCCTGCCGGACACATTTTTTCAGTTCCCCCGCTAGTATTTCGACGTGGTCTCTCAACTTGGAAATGGCCTCGTGAGGTTCCAGGCTTGTCATATACTCGGTCGGCTCCACGTTCACCGTCTGCCCGTCGGGATCGTTTTCGTCTTTTGTTATGGTATAGAGTTCGTTGTGACTCACTTGTGCAGTCCTGCCCTTCTTCCGGATGGCCTATAGATTTTATGGATAGCCATGGGTTATTTCTTGAACTTGGGCAAAATTTAAGGCCCAGGGACCTCCTTAAAGGGGGTTAATGATATATTTCCTAAGCTGTTCCCTTGATGATTATGTGGATATGAGGAAAGGAAGAGGCCCCATCGGCCTTTCAGATATTATCGGCAGGGCAGCCGAGAAACTGAAATGCAAAATCAGGGAAAATGAAGCCTCCCCGTGCTTCCGCACGGGGGTTCTGCCTTACGGCAGTGCTTCGCAGCCCGGTAAGGAAGACAAACATTTCACTATAGCTCCCCTCGACCCCGCCCTTCCGGACGGGGCTTGCGGGGAGCAGGCCGGTCAAGCTGGCTTTTCCATTCTTCAACATCCCAATTGTGGAGATCGCACATTGCCGGCCTGAACTATTTGCAAGATCAATAGGTCATATAGGTTGACAAAACATTTCTTGTCTTGTAAAATAAGATAAATTTATTTAACGAAGCAAGGATATTTGCATGTGTCAATGTTTGAGAAGGAAAAGGTTGCTATGTGGAAAGGTTTGTAATAACAGCATGTTGTAGATATATCCCCTAGAGGTAACAATCCGTCTTTCGCCCCATCGTCCTATCTGCAATCTCCGAAAAAATGTTATCCTCGGCCATTGGATATCCTGTCCAAGAACTACTGCGCAGCCGATAGGTCAATTGCGGCGAGTATTATTCGGTCAATTCTCTCGAGCGTTGAGGGAAAAGGAAGGGCTCGTTTTTGAAGAACGGCATGATGTATGTGCCTAACAATGCCAACAAATAGGAAGAAAGGAAGAACAAGGAGAAGATGTTACAGGAAGACTTGAATTTCGTCCAAGTTGTGTCAATCGTTGCTTCCCGGTTTGGATGCACAATAGACAGCATTGACATTGAGACAAGGACCGTCTCGATTACCTGCCCCGGCGGCACGGAACAGGAAATTGAGTGCGCTATCGCCATAGGGGATGTCATGGAAGGCAAGGTCGACTCCAAAGGCATATGGGCTCTTTGTTGACCCCAGCGGAACAATCATACATAAGTGGTATGACTGGCGAGACTAGCCCATAATACTCTTTACTTGCACGCCCGAGGAGCCATGAAAACAGAAATATTCAACTGACTGCAGCAGCAGCTCAGTGAGTGACGGAGGCGATCTGGTAGAATGCGTGTTAAGTGTATAAGCTGCCAAAAAGAGTGGAAAAAGGCTTCAATGCTTCATTGGAGCGCTGACGATATTAGTTCGTCTCTTTGTCATTTCTGTTTCAGAGACGTCGCCTCTCCGATAATTCATAAAAGACAATTAAAGGAAGGCTATTTCGACTGCTTTGCAAAAGCAGGTACGTATTGCGATCAATTTGAATGCAGATATAGACGATGGTGTCTCCACACACATGAGGTATGAGAGAGAAAGGATTAGTTAGAATAAATGATCTTGGCGGAAAGCTCACCGAGCTTGCAGATAGCAACGTGAGGGGAACTCTCGTCCAGCAGAATAAGTTCTCATTAGTAACCGGTGACCTGCCTCACGCTTTTCTTTGACAACTACAAGCCATGGACGTTACACCCCAGAACTTTTCCATCGATAATTCGCCTTCCAAAGTTGAAGCATTCCTCAAGGGCTTCCTCTCTGGTTTCATAGGTGCCCCTGGCACTAAAATCCCTCGTCGAAGGTTCACCGCCTGTATCGCGTGCAATCGTTATTTCGATGCTCCACCTTTCAAGCCCTTCTAATAGCTTTGGGTGTGCCGCAATTATGAAACCTTTGTACTGGATACTATTATCATCCATAGCATTTCCTTTCCCCGAGGGTGTCACAGCAACAATTCAGTATTATCCTAACTGCATATTGTTCCTGGCGATGAAAACACAGGGATTTCATTCCAGAGTTTTTGCTCTTCAGGGCGCAGAGACACCTCTATACTTACGTCGCCGGGGCAAAAGGTAATGTATTTGCTCATGTTTTGCCTCCCATTAAAATCCGGGGATGGGGGAAAAGCATAAAAACCACGGTCTCCTTCTGAGAAACGAGGGCTTGGGCTTCACTGCGTGGCACTTTCTTTAGTTGGGGTTAACTGATCATGGCGTAGTCTTGGGTCTCGGCATCAGCAACCCACTGTTTTGTCAAGGATTTTTAGGATGCCGGCCTGTTTTGGGCCGGGCTGGGCTCATCCAATCGACCAACTGTTACGAACTGGGCGATTTTGAAGATTATTTTTGGATAGGCTCCGACACGTTCAGCCATGTCAGCGGGGATTTGGAATAATCTCGTCGGAAAAGGCCTTCAGCATCTTTTCGGCTGTCTTGACGTAATCGATCTCGAAGGTGCCGTTTTCAATCTTCTTCTTGATGGCCTGAACTTTTTCTAAACGAACATCCGGTTCAGATTCTATCACCTCTTTGGCCTTTTGAACCTCCTTTGACGCCTGTGACAGGTTTACAATTGCGTCCCCTGTGGTCTCCGGTGGAACATCGGCCGGTGTGCGAGCCTTCTCAGCGGATTCTTTAGTCCGGGTGAGGGCCGCCTCATTCACATGCTTGACAATCTCGTTGTCGCTACCTGTAATCTTCATGAGTCAGTACCTCTATCTCAAGCCCATCTTATAACCATCGGAGATCACGGATTGTGATCTCCGATTTTCGCATCATCTTAGCCTTATGAAACAAACGGGATCGAGGGAGCTCCAATGACGATCAGATTTTGAACCGGGTAACTGTCTGAGCGTCTTAGTGAGCATTGAGAAAGAACGGGGAACTAGCGGATCATAACTAACTTGACACTGTGGGTCAAGCTCATACGCTGTTGAATGCCCGAGACTTCCTTCTTGAGTGTTCCACCGGCAAAAAGATTCTTCAGTTCCCTCTCTTTGAAGATATCAAGGCACGAATATTCGTCACGAGCGACGCTCCGCATACTTTTTGTATATGAACTGAGCCTTATTGTCAAGGAGTGTCAAACTTGCGTTTTGCTGAAGACTCATATATTTCCCGGGCCGGCGATGGAACGAACGGCGTTCGCTACAGTATACAAAGTTTAAATTGCTCCATGATAATTGAAAAGCGCCCTTTGTTGTATTTTATCAACCAAATGCTGATAGCTGACAGGCTATAGGCCACGGGCAAAAGGCCAAGGGCGAAAGGCGTACGGACTAACATTGACCTTTGGCCATACGGGTGCTAAGAAGCATTGCGGGGTGGAACGAACCGGACGTGAATAACATGGATAAGTATTTGAAATGTGGCGGAAGTGCATGGGAATCGAACCCACCCGGGACGGTTTTAGCGCCCCACACCGGATTTGAAGTCCGGGAGCCCCACCAGCGAGCTATCCACTTCCGCGATCGAATCAATTTATATATAAATGATTGCTAAGACTGTCAACGATTTTGTATGAACACAAGATCATATCCGCAAGTGATCAAGGGCACTTTTTGTCTCTCGCCCCGGTACGATGGTTCCCACCTACGAGGCAAGCAGAGCGGGCGCGAGATTCTTAGCCCTGTGGGCAGATACTCATCCCGGTAAAGAGGGGAGGCAGGCATGGTGAATCTCGAGCGTTTGGCTGATGTTTTTAAGGCGTTGGTCCAAATAGACAGTGTTTCGAAAAAGGAAGGGGCCATAGCCGGGGCCTTGCACAAAATCTTTGAATCAATGGGCGCCGGGATATTCATTGACGGGGCCGGCAAGAAGGTCGGCAGTGATACGGGAAACCTCATCGCCGTGTTCAATGGCGCCGCTACAGATGCCGCCCCGCTGCTTCTAAATGCCCACATGGACACGGTGCAGCCGGGCGAAGGCGTCAAGCCCCTTTTTTCAGACGGTACTTTTACAAGCAACGGCGGCACCGTGCTCGGGGCTGACGACAAATCGGCCTTAGCCGTTATTATTGAGGCCATAAGGGTGCTTCAGGAAAACAGAATAGCCCACGGCCCACTTGAGGTGGTGGCAACCATTTGCGAGGAAGTGGGCCTTTTAGGGGCCAAGAACCTCGATTATTCCCTCATCAAGGCTCAATACGGATACAGCCTTGATGCAACTGATGCCGAGGGGATTGTAGCTCGGGCTCCGGCTGCCAATCACATTCAGTTCAAGGTCTATGGACGGGACGCACATGCCGGCGCCGAGCCTGAAAAGGGCATCAATGCCATCCGGCTTACCGGTCGGGCTGTGTCCAACATTCGAATCGGCCGCATTGACGAGGAGACCACGGCCAACATCGGGCTGATCGAGGGAGGCACGGCCACCAACATAGTCCCCGACCTAGTGACGGTAACCGGAGAGGTTCGCAGCCACAGCACGGAGAAACTGGATCGCCGGACCCAAGAGATTGTCCTGTCTTTTGAAAAGGAAATCTCAAGCTATAAAGAGGCGCACCCATCGGATGACGGGCTCCCAAGGCTTGAGGCGACAGTGCGGCGGGATTTTCCGGTGCTGAAAATCCCTGAAGATCACCCGGTGATAACGCTGGCAATGAAGGCCGCATCGCGCCTTGGACGCGAGATGAAGACCAAGACCAGCGGGGGCGGCAGCGATGCGAACATATTCTTTGAACATGGCATTGTCACAGGGGTGCTCGGCACAGGAATGAAGGATGTGCACACTGTGCGGGAGTCGATTCGATTGGATGACATGGTGAAGTCTGTTGAGCTACTGCTCGAAATTATACGACTCCATACCAGGCTTTGACTCTGTGCGCGTTGTATGTTAGAAGGTGCGCCAGGATACAGTGATGTGCAGACCAGGCCAGCAGAGCGACCGGAATGATGATCGCTTACTTTGACTGTTTTTCAGGTATCAGCGGCGACATGACGTTGGGCGCACTGATCCATCTGGGGGTGCCCGCAGATTTCATTGAAGAAAATATTCGCAACATGCCCCTTGAGGCATTTCATTTGGAGGTCGGCACAGCCGCCCGGATGGGAATTCATGGCCGCCGGGTCAAGGTTGTGGTTGAGGACAGAGACAAACCCGCCAGGAATTATCAAGACATAAGGTCCCTTATCAACAAGAGTTCACTGCCGGATGCGGTAAAGAGCCTGAGCCTCAAGGTCTTTGCCAGACTGGCGGAGGCTGAGGCTGATGTCCACAACTGTCCCAAAGAGCAAGTCCACTTTCATGAGTTGGGGGGCGTGGACGCCATTGTCGATATAGTGGGAGCTGCTCTCGGTATGGAATGGCTCGGAATCGGCAAAACAACGGCCTCGGAGATTCCGGTGGGAAAAGGCATTGTCGCCTGTAATCACGGCAGCCTCCCCGTGCCGGCCCCGGCCACCATGGCCATGCTTGACGGAGTGCCGGTCTATGGTACGGGAATCTCGCACGAACTTGTCACACCGACAGGAGCCGCGATCATTACATCCATTGCCGAAGACTTCGGCCCAATGCCGAGGATGCGGATTCGTCAGGTCGGCTATGGGGCCGGGGCGCGGGAACTGGAAGAGATGCCGAACTTGCTCAGGGTCGTAATAGGTGAGCCCGAGCCTGTTGGTGAGGCGGATTATGTCGCTATGGTGGAGACCAACATAGATGACATGAATCCGGAGATATTCGGCTTTGTCATGGAGAGGCTTTTTGAAGATGGGGCACTTGATGTAATATGGATTCCAGTCTTTATGAAAAAGAATCGGCCGGGGACCATGATCCAGGTCATATGCAAGGAAACGGACCGAGAGGCGATTGTGAACCGGGTTCTGTCAGAGACCACGGCTACCGGTGTGCGACATTACAGGGCCGAGCGGTGCAAGCTGCCTCGAAGGCTCAAAGAGGCTGTCACCTCCTACGGCAAGGTGCGAATAAAGGAGGTTTTGGGTCCAAAGGGTTCCGTTTCATTGGCGCCTGAATATGAAGAGTGTAAAAGGATCGCACTGGAAAGGAACATACCCCTGAAGTTGGTCTATGAAACTATTGTGAAGGATGTGTCGCAAATCCAAAACTAAAAAGACATTGCATCGGATTGGCGAAAAATGGGTGGTTCTGCTGGCAACAGGCTGTTACGCGGGGTGCGTGCCTGTCGCGCCCGGCACATGCGGCACCCTGGTTGCGATTCCTTTGAGCTATCTGCTTTCAATGCTTGGCCCGGCAGAGGCGATGCTGCTCATCGTTGCGTTTGCTGGATTTTCCGTATGGATATCGGGTAGGGCTGAAAAGATATTCAACAAAAAAGACAGCCGCCTGATCGTCATAGATGAGATAGCCGGATTTCTGGTCACTATGTATTTCATCCCCTGGAGCGCAAAAACCGTGGTGATCGGCTTTCTGCTATTCAGGCTCATGGATATTGCCAAGCCCTTTCCCATCAGAAGGCTGGAATCCGGCTTGCCGGGCGGATGGGGCGTGGTTGCAGATGACCTTGCTGCAGGAGTCTATGCCAATGTTGTGCTAAGGGTTGTTATGAAATTCTTCTTGTCGTCTTTATAAGGTGAAAAGAGGATTTGTGAACTCTGACTGATACTGGACACTGGCGACTCGACACCGGATTGAATAAGAATGCAAGGCACCCCCCTTGAACAGGAAGTGGCAAGATTGCTTCTTTCTCTTAGAATTACTGTTGCAGTGGCCGAATCGTGCACCGGCGGGCTGATCTGCCACCGCCTTACTAATATCCCAGGCAGCTCTGACTACCTGGAAATGGGTGCAGTCACTTACAGCAACCGGTCCAAGATCGAACTGTTGGGGGTGTCTGAAGAGATTATCAAAGCCCATGGGGCTGTGAGCGAGCAGTGCGTACGGGCCATGGCATTGGGCGTCAAGCGGTTGGCAGGCGCCGAGCTGGGCCTTTCGGTCAGCGGGATCGCCGGCCCCACCGGCGGCACGTCTGAAAAACCGGTGGGCACGGTTCACATGGCCCTGGCCTGGAACCAGGATGTGGAGTGTCACAGGTATCTATTTAGTGGGAGTCGGAGGGAGATCAAGCAGAAGGCTTCAGAGCAAGCCCTTGTACTGATACGAGAACACTGTCGGTCTATATAGAATGCGTCAGTTATCCGACATCATTATGCCCAAACCAATGTCGAGCAAAAAAGTTTGTAACTACTCAGGTTGTCAGGTTCACGGTTGGCTACTTTCTTCATCGCTCTCTAACCTTGAACCTTGGAACTTTGAACCTGAGTAGTTACAAAAGTTTCTTATTGGTGAAAGATGGGCAAGAAGATCCGGGCTTTCATAGCCATCAGTGTGCCTGAACCTGTTCTGGAGGCGATTGCCAAGGCGCAGGACAGGCTTCGGAGATCAGGTCTTGACATAAGATGGGTCCGCAAAGAAGGGATACACCTGACCCTGAAGTTTCTGGGAAATATCGACGTGCAAGATGCAAAGCAAGTCCGGGCCGCTATGGAGTTGGCAGTTGAACCCTTTTCTCCCTTTACCCTGAGAGGGGAGGGAATTGGTTTTTTTCCGGACTTAAGACGTCCGCGCGTAGTATGGGCAGGGTTGTCCGGAGACGTAGAGGACTTGAAAGCCTTTCAGGGCGATTTGGAATCTCGGCTGAAACCACTTGGTTTTGCAAAGGAGAAGCGACCTTTTAAGGGCCATCTGACACTTGGGCGTGTAAAAGGCCACCTGGACCGTACCAGGCTGAGCGAGGCCATGGAAGCACTGGAAGCATTTCAAACAGAGTCTTTTACGGCGGAATCAGTGGTTCTGTTTCAAAGCGATCTGCGCCCCGGCGGCGCGGTCTACAGCAGGCTGGCCGAGGTGGCTATAAAAAGTGCCTAAAGTGAGCTAAAGTGCCTAAAGTTATATCTACAACTTTAGCTCACTTTAGGCACTTTAGACACTTTAGCTCACTAGTTTCTAAGGGGGTATTTATGAGCAGCATATCCGCAGACAAGGAAAAAGCCGTTGAACTGGCAATGGGCCAGATAGAACGTCAGTTCGGCAAGGGCTCCATCATGAAGTTGGGCGAGCAGGCCGTTGCAGACGTTCCGGTTATTCCAACCGGCTCGCTTGCCCTGGACTGCGCTCTGGGAGCAGGGGGCATACCGCGCGGGCGGGTTATAGAAGTCTTTGGACCTGAGTCCTCGGGCAAGACCACGGTTGCCCTTCACATCGTGGCTGAGGCCCAGAAACGTAGCGGTATTGCAGGCTTTATCGACGCCGAACACGCCCTGGATGTAGTGTATGCCAAGAAACTCGGTGTGAATTGTGATGATCTGCTGGTTTCTCAGCCGGACACAGGGGAGCAGGCGCTTGAGATCGCCGAGGTACTGGTCCGCAGCGGCGCACTGGATGTGGTGGTTGTTGATTCTGTGGCAGCTCTGGTACCGAGGGCGGAGATTGAAGGTGATATGGGAGATGCCCACGTTGGACTTCAGGCCAGACTCATGTCGCAGGCCCTGAGGAAGCTGACTGCTGCTATCAGCAAGTCGAAGACCGCGGTTATCTTTATCAATCAGATTCGCATGAGGATCGGCGTCATGTTCGGCAACCCCGAGACCACCCCCGGCGGGAATGCACTCAAATTCTATTCCTCGGTAAGGCTTGACATCCGGAGGATCGGAAGCATCAAGGACGGCCAGGAGGTCATAGGGAACCGGACACGGGTAAGGGTGGTCAAGAACAAGGTTGCGCCGCCTTTCAAGGAGGCGGAATTTGATATCATGTACGGAGAGGGGATCTCCACGGCAGGCGATCTCCTTGACGTGGCGGTTCAGACCAAAGTTGTCGACAAAAGCGGCGCCTGGTATTCCTTTGATAAGGAACGTATAGGACAGGGCAGGGAGAATGCGAAGCACTTCTTAAAGGAACACGCTGAAGTCTCAGGTCGTATCCTGGAAAAGGTCCGCAATGCCATTGGATTGACGCAAAAAGAATCTGAAGACACCGAAGCAGCATCAGCCGATTCGGGAAAAAGGGCAAGAAAGTAGTAAATGGTGAATGATGCCGTAAGTGGCCAACTGATGCCCCGATGCCAGATGCCGGATGGCGGCGCAATGACTAATGACCAATGACTAATGACTAATGACCAATGACTAAGTTGACAGCAGATGATCTGCGCAAGACATTTTTGGACTATTTTGGTGAAAGAGATCATACGATCGTAAAGAGCTCGTCGGTTGTGCCGCATGATGACCCGACACTGCTTTTCACCAATGCAGGCATGGTGCAGTTCAAGCGGATTTTTCTGGGTGAGGAGAAGCGGGATTATGCGCGGGCGGCCAGCGCTCAAAAGTGTGTTCGGGCGGGCGGCAAACACAATGATCTTGAAAACGTGGGATACACCGGCAGGCATAACACCTTCTTTGAAATGCTGGGAAACTTCTCATTCGGAGACTATTTCAAAGAATCGGCCATTGAACTCGCCTGGGATCTCATGACCAGGGTGTATGGAATTCCTTCGGAAAAGCTCTGGGTTTCCGTGTACGAAAAAGACGATGAGGCTCATCAGCTCTGGGCGAGCCGTACGGGGATTCCGGAAGAAAGAATCGTTCGCCTCGGCGAGAAGGATAATTTTTGGTCAATGGGAGATACCGGCCCGTGCGGGCCGTGCTCGGAGATCCTCATCGATCAGGGTGAGGAGGTCGGTTGCGGACGACCCGAATGCCGTGTAGGTTGTGAGTGTGACCGGTATCTGGAACTGTGGAACCTGGTCTTTATGGAATTCGACCGGGATGAATCCGGCAAGCTGACGCCCCTTCCAAAACCGAGCATCGACACCGGCATGGGCCTGGAGCGCATTGCAGCAGTGCTCCTGGGGGCGACCAGCAATTACGAGACCGATTTGTTCATGCCGATCATAAAAGAAATTGAAAATCTTTCCGGTCGTTCCTATAGAGAGTCTCCGAAGATTGATGTGGCTGTCAGGGTAATTGCAGATCACAGCCGAGGCGCTGCTTTCCTGATCGGCGACGGTGTGCTCCCGTCAAATGAGGGCCGAGGGTATGTGCTTCGCCGTATCTTGAGGCGGGCCATGCGTTATGGTCGCACATTGGGCTTTGACCGGCCGTTTCTGTATAAGACCGCAGAAAAGGTTTCCCAGGTGATGAAGAGTGCGTATCCTGAGCTGTCGGAGGCGGACGCCTACATCAAGAATATCATAAAGGGTGAAGAGGAGCGTTTCCTGGGGACCCTGGAGACCGGCCTTCGGGTACTTGAGGATGCGATGGTCGAATTGCGTGTCCAAGGGGTTTCACAGGTCCCCGGCGATCTCATATTCAAGATGTATGACACCTACGGTTTTCCTGTTGACATTATCCAGGACATTGTGCGTGATGACGGGATGTCCCTGGACATGACCGGCTTTGAGGCGGCCATGGATCAACAGCGTCTCCGCTCTCGCAGGGCCTGGAAGGGCGCAGGCGGTGAGGCGGCCGCAGAAGCGTACAAGGTCCTTGCGGCAGATGGGGTCCGAACGGACTTTGGGGGATACGAGCGCACAAGCATTGACTCACAAGTCATTATGCTGGTCAAAGACGGAAAGCCTGTCGAGCGTGCTGCAGAAGGCGAGTCCATTGAGCTTGTGGCCGACAGAACCACCTTTTACGGGGAGGCCGGTGGCCAGGTGGGAGATCGCGGCGCCATTTCAGGCCCGAGTTTTGAGATGGAGGTCCGCGATACTGTCAGGTATGCCGGTAACATCATTGTTCACAAGGGCAAGGTCTTGCGCGGAGGCATTGCCGTGGGAGATGATGTTAAACTGAATGTGGATCAAAAGAGGCGTTTGGCCATTGCCGGGAACCACACAGCCACCCATCTGTTGCACGCCACCCTGCGCCACGTCCTCGGGGACCACGTGAAGCAGTCCGGATCGCTGGTTGGGCCTGAAAGATTACGCTTTGATTTTACACATTTTTCTACCGTTGATGAGAAGGCGCTTCTGAAGATTGAAACCCTGGTCAACGACAGAATTCGTCAGAATCTTCCCGTTGATATCAATGAGATGGACGCCGAAGATGCCTTCAAGACAGGTGCTACCGCCCTGTTTGAGGAAAAGTATGGTGATCGTGTCAGGGTGGTGGCTATTGAGGATTTCAGCAAGGAGTTGTGCGGAGGGACGCATACCGAGCGGACCGGAGATATCGGATTGTTCAAGATCGTAAGCGAAGGGAGCGTTGCGGCAGGGGTCAGACGCATCGAGGCGCTCACGGGTGAAGCAGGGCTTGCCTACACACAGGAGGCGTTTCATGCCTTGCAGAGCTTGGCGGAGATGCTAAAAACCAAGCCTGAAGAGGTGACCGAGCGGGTCGGCAATCTCGTCGCACACCAGAAGAGCCTGGAGAAGGAGCTTGCCGCAGCCAAGTCCAAGAAAGAGACAGATGCCTCGGACCGGTTGCTTTCCGGCGTCAGAGTCGTCAATGGCGTTCAGGTCCTCGCCCAAGAGGTCTCGGTTGATACGCCTGCGGCATTAAGAGACCTGGCTGATCACCTTAAGGCAAAGATGAAGTCTGGCATTGTGGTGCTGGGGAGCAGAAAAGCCGAAAAAGTGCTGCTGGTGGGCGTTGTTACAAAAGAACACCTGGAGCGATATCATGCGGGCAAGATTGTTAAACAGATCGCCGCAATTGTCGGCGGCGCGGGCGGGGGCCGGCCCGATATGGCGCAGGCCGGGGGGAGCAAGCCCGAAAAACTTCCTGATGCGCTGGCCGAGGTTTATGATATCGTTTCCGTCAAATGATCTTATGCCCAGACTAGCTGCCTGCCTCCGCGTTTTCTCCCCAAGATTTCACCCATTATATATGCCTTTTCGTCCATGGCCAGGAGGAAATCCAACACGCTCTGTGCGGAACTCTGGGGCACGACAATGATTATGCCGATTCCGTTATTGAACGTTCTTTTCATCTCAGCGTCGGAGAGCTTGCCGGCTTCCTGAAGGAAGTTGAAAACAGGCGGGATCTCCCAACTACCCTCTTCGATTACGGCCTTGCAGGATGATGGGAGTATGCGTGGCAGGTTGTCCACAATGCCGCCGCCGGTTATATGAGCGATTCCGTGTATTGGAAAGTCGCGCACGAGGTGACCGATAGTCTCGGAATAAATCTTGGTGGGCTCGAGCAACTCTTCTCCAATCGTTTTTCCCAGGGCGTCTACCGTATCATCCACCTTTAGCTTGAGCAGTTCAAAGCAGATCTTTCTAACCAAAGAGTAACCATTGCTGTGAAGACCGCTTGAGGCGATACCAACAAGCTTGTGGCCTACTGCAATCTCTGATCCGTCCACGATCTTGGTGTTGTCTACAATGCCCACCACAAAGCCCGCCAGGTCGTACTCACCGCCGGCGTAAAGCCCGGGCATTTCCGCTGTTTCCCCGCCTATCAGTGCGCACTGGGCCAGTTTGCAGCCTTCGACAATGCCCCGAACAACGGCCTCTGCCGTTTCGAGCACCAGCGTGCCCATGGACAGATAGTCGAGAAAAAACAGCGGCTTGGCACCCTGCACTGCAATGTCGTTAACACACATGGCAACCAGGTCGATGCCGATGGTGTCGTGCTTTTCCATCATGCAGGCAACTTTTAATTTGGTGCCCACACCGTCGGTGGAGGCGACAAGGGCGGGCTTTTTGTATTGGCTTACATTGAGCGAGTAAAGACCGCTGAACCCGCCGATGCCGGCGATTACACCGGACTGAGGCGCCCCCTTGGTGATCCTTTTAATCGCCTTTATGAAGCGGCTTGCCTTATCGATATCGACTCCAGCATCCTGATAGGTAAGAGATTCGTCCATGTCGTACTCCTTTGAATAACTGCTATCCCAACCACTAGAGCAGCTCTGTCAAAAAGTCAAAAGAAATCTTTTTTGACAACGTGTTTGCTGTAGTATAATGATATGCACAAAGACAAAAAAAATTAAACCCTTATGGAAGGCTTGCACAATGAAAGAGTTTGCCAGGTTGAATCGGCTGCCGCCCTATGTTTTTACCACTGTGAATCAGATCAAGATGGATGCTCGCCGGGCTGGTGAGGATATTGTCGATCTCGGCATGGGCAATCCGGATATGCCGACGCCGAAGCACATTGTGGACAAGCTCGTAGAAGCCTCCGGAAAAGGTCACAATCACCGGTACTCGGCATCTATGGGGATCACCAAGCTTCGGCTGGCCATTTCCGATTGGTACAAACGCAGGTTTGATGTGGATATCGATCCGGAAACAGAAGCCATTGTTACAATCGGGGCAAAAGAAGGCATCTCGCATCTTGTGCTTGTAACCATACGCCCCGGGGATGTTGTGTTTTCGCCGAATCCGACATATCCGATCCATCCATATTCAGCGATCATAGCAGGTGGAGATGTACGGGGCATACCCCTGAGTCCGGAGCAGGACTTTTTCGAGAACCTGATTGCCGCTACAAAGCAGACATGGCCGAGGCCCAAGATTCTCATTATCTCCTTTCCCCACAATCCCACAACTGAAGCGATAGACTTGGCCTTTTTTGAAAAGATTGTAGATTACGCAAGAGAGCATGATATCATGGTGATTCATGATTTTGCCTATGCAGACCTGGTGTATGACGGATATGTGGCCCCAAGTTTTCTTCAGGCACCGGGGGCAAAGGAGATAGGGGTGGAATTTTTTTCGCTTTCCAAAAGTTACAACATGCCGGGGTGGCGCGTGGGTTTTTGCGTCGGCAATGCCGAGATAGTGGGGGCCCTTCGCCGCATAAAGAGCTATCTTGATTATGGTATATTTCAACCGATCCAGATTGCATCCATCATTGCACTGAATGGGCCTCAAGACTGTGTCAAGAATATTGTGGACACGTACAAAATAAGGCGGGACGCGCTGATAAACGGCCTGAACAGAGTGGGGTGGCCGGTTAAGAGCCCCAAGGGGACCATGTTCGTTTGGGCAAAGATCCCAGAGAAGTACGTCAAGATGGACTCTGTGGAGTTTTCTAAGATGTTGATCCGAGAAGCCAAGGTGGCTGTCTCCCCGGGGCTCGGCTTCGGGGAATACGGCGATGAATACGTCAGGTTCGCACTGATAGAAAATAAGATGCGCATCAATCAGGCCATAAGGGGAATTCGCAAGATCATGTAGCCTGAGCTCGTAAATCGTGAGTCGGAGATCGCAGCTCGTTACGTCTTACGTTTGCCGTTTACCGAAACGAGCCGCGATTCACGATTTACGTTTCACGTAAGCTGCTAAAGCCATTGGAGGCCAATAGATGCTGTTCGCTTTGCCCGGAATGTTGAACTATTACAATATATCCATTTATGGAGTGAGCTGATGAAGAAAATACGCGTCGGCCTGCTTGGGTTCGGAACAGTCGGCTCAGGTACGGCCAAGATCCTGGTGGAAAACCGTGACGTGATCGAGTCTCGTTTGGGGGCCTGCCTGGAACTTAAATGGATAGCAGACCTTGATATTGAAAGAGACCGGGCAGTGGCCGTTGACAGGCGGATACTCACAACAGATGCCGACAATGTCATCAATGACCCTGAGGTGGGCATCGTGGTGGAGCTTATAGGCGGTTATGAACCGGCAAGAAGGTTCATCTTGAAAGCCATTGAAAACGGCAAACAGGTGGTCACTGCCAACAAGGCGCTCCTTGCAGCACATGGTGACGAGATATTTGCCGCGGCTTCCAAAAAAGGTGTGGAGGTGGGCTTTGAGGCCAGCGTAGGCGGCGGCATCCCACTGATCAGATCTATAAAGGAAGGCCTCGTTGCCAACCGCATCAAGAGCCTTTTTGGAATCCTGAACGGGACTGCCAATTATATCTTAACCAAAATGACTGAGGAGGGAACCCCATTTTCAGAGGTGCTGAAAGAAGCCCAGGGTCTCGGTTATGCGGAGGCCGACCCATTCTTTGATGTCGAAGGGATCGATGCGGCCCACAAGCTTACGATACTTCTTGCCATAGCCTACGGCGTGCCCATCGATTTTGAGGCGGTTTATACGGAAGGGATTTCGAAAATAACCCCTCTTGATATCAAGTTCATCAAGGAATTCGGGTACTGCGTCAAGCTCCTGGCCATCTCAAAAGATGACGGCGAGGCTATCGAGGCACGGGTTCATCCTACCTTGATACCGGAACACAGCATGCTTGCCAACGTGAATGAGGCGTACAATGCACTGTACGTAACCGGCGATGCTGTTGGAAACGTCATGCTGTACGGACTAGGCGCCGGTATGATGCCGACCGGCAGCGCGGTGGTGAGCGATTTGGTGGATGTGGCCCGCAATGTCTTGAGCGGCGCTGTGGGACGGGTCCCCTCTGTGGGCTATCAGCCTGCTTCCGTGAATGCAAAGCGGATCAAATCGATTGAAGAGTTGGAAACTGAGTGCTATTTTCGTTTTTCGGCCGAGGACAGGCCAGGCGTGCTTTCCAAGATTTCAGGGATTCTGGGAAAGCATCGGATCAGCATAAGATCGGTCCATCAGAAAGGCCGTGATCTTGTCGGTGCAGTGCCCATCGTCATGATAACCCATGAGGCCAAGGAGGCGGCGGTAAAGGCGGCCCTTTCGGAAATAGACCGACTGGATGTATGCAAGGACGAGACAATGCTGATCCGTATCGAGGACTGGAAATGAAGTACGTTATTTTGGTCGGCGACGGCATGGGAGACTATCCCGTGGCCAAGTTTGGCGGGAAGACGCCCCTTGCGGTTGCACACACCCCCAATATGGACTGGCTGGCCGATCATGGAGAGCTGGGACTGGCAAGAACTATTCCCGATGGGTGTGAGACCGGAAGCGATACGGCCAACCTGAGCATACTGGGCTATGATCCGAAAAGCGTGCAAGTGCGCCGTGCACCCCTTGAGGCGGCCAGCCTTGGCCTCAGTCTTGCGTCCACCGATGTGGCCTTCCGCTGCAACTTGGTGACGCTGTCTGAGCAGGAAGGTGTGTTGTGCATGGACGACTACAGTGCCGGCCATATCTCCACAGCCGAAGCCCGGGACCTCATCGAGGACATAGACAGGGCACTGGGAAACGAGACGTTTCGCTTTTATCCCGGTGTCAGCTACCGTCATCTCATGCTCTGGCATGCCGGGGCTGAAGAGGTTAACACAACACCGCCCCACGATATTATCAGCCGGGCGGTCCGGCCCTATTTGGATGGTATGAGCTCCCAAGGCAGTGAATTACTTGAACTCATGGATCGCGCGCACGAGATCTTGAAGGTGCACCCGATTAATCAGGAGCGGGTGAAAAAGGGCTTGAAACCGGCTACCCACATCTGGTTCTGGGGACAAGGGTATGCGCCGAAACTGCAATCCTTTGGAAAGCGGACAGGCCTGACGGGCGCCATAATTTCTGCCGTGGACCTTTTAAGAGGGATCGGTGTGTACATAGGGCTTGAGGTCATCCGGGTGCCGGGCGCTACCGGGTATCTTGACACCGATTATGAGGCCAAGGCACGATATGCTCTTTCGGCCCTCAACAGTGTTGACCTGGTCTACGTTCACGTAGAGGCCCCGGACGAGGCAGGGCATGCCGGGCTCCTGGATGAGAAGATCGGAGCCATTGAGGCGTTTGATGCCAAGGTGGTAGGAAAGATGTTGGACGGCCTCCGGGACTTTGGACAATACCGGATCATGGTTACGACAGATCACTACACACCGGTGGCGGTAAGGACACACACCACGGAACCCGTCCCATTTGCCATATACGGCACGGATATTCCCGCGCCATCTGATGGGTCCGCCGGCTTCAGCGAGGCGGAAGCCGAGCGCCGGGGCTTGTTTGTTGCAGACGGCCACAGAGTCATAGAGCGACTCACACGATTTGCCGAATAATCCTTGACATTAACACAAGGACGATTTATGTTGATATTTAAATTGCTGCGGGGTGGAGCAGTCTGGTAGCTCGTCGGGCTCATAACCCGAAGGTCGATGGTTCGAATCCGTCCCCCGCCACCACTAGAAAGTCAAGGGGTTGGCCTACATAGGTTAACCCCTTTCTTGCTTTTTCTCCCTGTCCGTCACCATTGCCTGAATTGCTTCACTTCTTTCTGTTTGCTGCTACAGTTTTTTTCTAATGTGCCGATACAAAGAGTAAAAGGTTCCAAATGAGCAAGAAAGGTTTCCGTTATGGAGCACAAAAGGCACTGGAAGACATCAGAGATATTTATCAGCGAAAAGACCAGACTCCATGTCCTGTCGTTGAACATCATTCGGTCGATTGTGAAACAACACGGAGGAACCATGGAAAAAGACCCGGTGACAAACATCATCACAATAAGCACCCCGGAGGGCAAAGATGTTGTCTGCGCCCAAGAGATAGAAGAACATGTGGGAGCGATGTGCCGGTGTATCTGCGCCCAGGCCCTTGCCCTTTTCAAGGGGAAAGTACTTGTCCTCATAAGAAACAACTGAATTTTGGCATCATTTTCGCCTTGTGAAACAAATGTGTTCGAAGGAGATCCACCGCCGGTCAGATTTTGAACCGGGTAACTGTCTGAGTATGCGTTCACGGGTTCACTTAGGCCCGAGTTTTACACGGTTCAAAATCTGACCGGCGGTGGAGCGACCGTGTTTTCAAAAACGTAGGTTGTCATGAATCTTGATGGTTCTCCACAACAGTCCTGATAACCTCTTCATCCAACTCGCCTCCAAGTACTTCTCAAGCCGTCCGCAGCATTATAGGCAGGCCGGTAGCTCCATGCCGATCCCACTCCTTAATACGAGATCTTGCTTGCCAACTTAATCGAACAAAGGTATGGTTTTCAGTATCATTCCAGCCCTATAAAAGATATGGACTGGCGGAGACTTCAAGGGCGGTTCATTTAACTCTTGAGCTTTGAGCTTTCAGCTTTGAGCTTCAATACAGGAAGAGGATATTTTGCAAAACTCTCAATTCCAGAATGAACCGATAGCACGGGCTTTACAGTTTATGGAGCATGTGTTCGGGTTCCGGCAGTTTCGACCCGGTCAGGAGGAGATCATAGAATCCGTGCTTTCCGGCAAGGACGCTCTGGTGATCATGCCCACAGGCGGAGGCAAGTCCCTTTGCTACCAGGTTCCGGCTTTCCTCAGACCCGGCGTCACCCTTGTGATTTCCCCCCTGATCGCCCTGATGAAAGACCAGGTTGACTCACTTAGTGTGCTGGATCTACCGGTCGCTGCCGTCCACAGCCTGATGGGGCTAAGTGAGCAGGAGAATGTCCTCAAGCAGATCGCGGCCGGCAATATCAAGCTGGTCTATGCCTCTCCGGAAAGACTGCGAAATCGTCTCTTTGTTGAAGCGGTAATGCAAAAAGGCGTTTCCATGGTGGCAGTGGATGAGGCACACTGCATCTCCCAGTGGGGCCATGACTTCAGACCGGATTATCTGAAGGTAAGCCAGACCCTTGGTCGCCTGGGCCGGCCACAGACAATAGCGCTTACGGCCACGGCCACGGACAGGGTTCGCGCCGACATTATCGAACACCTGGCCCTGCGCGCCCCAAAGCAGTTTATTACAGGCTTTGACCGCGGAAACCTTTTCTGGGAAGTTCTGTCAACTAAAGATGAGAGGCAGAAACTGGCCGTTATTACCGAGCGCCTGGCCGGGGTGGATGGAGCTGTCATTGTTTATACCGGAACAAGAAAAAAGGTGGAGCGCATCGTAGAAAAGTTGCAGCGACAACACCTTAAGGCAGAAGCCTATCATGCCGGGTTGGACGAGGATGAGCGAATCAGGGTGCAGGAGAGCTTCATGGAAGGCCGCACTGATCTGGTGGTGGCCACCAACGCATTTGGAATGGGCATTGACCGCTCAGACATACGCATGGTCATTCATCACGCATTTCCCGGAACCATTGAAGCCTATTACCAGGAAGGCGGACGTGCCGGTCGAGACGGCGATCCAGCAACCTGCCTGCTCTTGTACAGCCCTTCAGACAGGCGGCTACAGGAATTTTTTATCGAAGCTCGCTATCCGCCACGCGAGACTGTGTTTGCCGTCTATGAGCGGCTGCGACAGCGTTCCGAGGACCTGGTCCGGCTGACATATCGTGAAATAGCCGAGATGGGCGAGGAGAAGTTCTCGGAGATGGCCGTGGCCTCTTGCATCAAGATCCTGGAAGATGCCGGTGTTCTTCAAAGACTTAGGCGCTACGACAACCAGGCGGAACTTTATCTTCATGTGAAGCCGCAGGAACTCCTCTTCGGGCTGTCACCAAGGGCCAGGAGCAAGAAGGGCGTCCTCAATTGTCTATGCGATCTGTACGGAGAAGAGGAACTCATGGAAGGAGTCCGGTTTCTCCCCAATGAGCTGGCTGCCAGGGCGGGTGTTTCTCCCGAAGCTTTAAGAAAAACTCTCTCCGAGATGCCGGTCCGGGGAGAGGCGACCTACGTTCCTCCATTTCGCGGACGGGGGTTGCGGATCCTCCAGCGTGTGGAGCAAACAAAACTTGAGATCGATTTTGAGGCCCTTCAGGTCCGCAAGGCCTACGAGCTGGAAAAGCTGGATCAGGTCATGGCATATGCCGGCGCCAGGGGGTGCCGCCGGGCCTTTCTGCTTGGCTATTTTGGAGAGGCTGTAAAGGATGACAAATGCAGTTTGTGCGATTTCTGCCAGGAGCATAGCCGGCAACGTGAATCAAGTACCGCCGGCGCCGAGCCGGTCATGGCGGTTAAGGTGTTAAGCGGCATTGCCCGGCTAAAGGGGCGTTTCGGCCAGGGCATGGCCGCAAAAGCCCTCACAGGCTCAAAGGACCGCATGGTTTTACAATTCGGGCTGAACCGCCTCTCCACCTATGGCCTCCTTTCCGAATACACACAGGATCAGGTACAAGAGTGGATCCAGGAACTACTGGCCCGGGGATGTGTGGCATCACGGAGGATATCTATGGGTGCAAAAATATATCCGGTCATGGAGCTGACCGGCCGTGGGCATGATGTAATGGCGGGCAGACAGGTGGTTCGCCTGACACTTCCTATTAAAGAGCGGAGGGAAGAGCCGAGGGAGGCGTTTGAAGAGCGCCCCCGGGATCAGGCCACAGAAAAGGAGGTTTTCAACCGGCTCAGGGAGCTGCGTGCCGGCATTGCCAAAAAGACAAGACTGCCGGCTTATTGCATCTTTCAGGATCGAACACTGCGGGAAATGGCCAGGGCCATGCCTGCAACGCCGGATGAACTCATGGGCATTGTCGGCGTGGGCGAGGTAACCTTGAGGAAATACGGCAGGCAGTTTTTGGGACTTCTCGACAAGATAAGAAATGAGAGTGGAGAAGTGAGCTAAAGTGAACTAAAGTGCCTAAAGTGAGCTAAAGTTCGATGTTATCAAAGAAACAAAGTGGCTTTCTTGGAAGCATTTAAAACCTGAATATGAAGAATGTAGTGAATTGCTTGCCATTTTTACTTCAATTGGAAAAAGCAAATAAAATTGACACAATACCTTAACTTTAGGCACTTTAGCTCACTTTAGCTCACTTTAGACACTCGTTGAATGAACAATAAAAACAATATCCTACTTTCCGTTCAGGATCTAAGGGTTTATTTCCACACAAACCAGAGGGTCGCCCACGCACTGGACGGGGCAAGTTATGAAGTTCGCGCGGGTGAGACGGTCTGTCTTGTAGGTGAATCAGGCTGTGGAAAGACCGTATCGGCCCTGACGATACTGGGCCTTGTGCCACAGCCTCCGGGCGAACTCGCAGGCGGCAGGGTGCAGTTTAAGGGAAAGGATCTACTTGATCTGGCCGAAGAGGAGATGCGAAATATTCGCGGCGGCCACATTGCCATGGTCTTTCAGGAACCCATGACTTCTCTTAATCCCGTATTTACCGTTGGAGACCAGATCGCAGAAGCCATCACGGTTCACGAAGACACAAGCCCTGCCGAGCTGCACAAAAGGTGTGTGCACCTTCTCACAGATGTGGGCATCCCGGACCCGGAAGAGCGCCTCAAGGACTATCCTCACCAGCTTAGCGGGGGACAGCGGCAGCGGATTATGATTGCCATGGCACTTGCGTGCAATCCGGAGCTTGTGATCGCAGACGAGCCCACCACTGCCCTTGACGTGACCATTCAGGCGCAGATCCTGCATCTTTTTGCCGAGCTTCAAAAAAAGCGCCGCATGTCGCTTTTGTACATCACACATGACCTGGGTGTGGTGGCAGGCATCGCCGATCGGATCTACGTGATGTATGCGGGTATTATTGTGGAGCAAGGTGCAAGTTCTGAGATCTTTCGCAACCCCCGCCATCCTTATACTAGGGGGTTGCTGGCCTCATTGCCGGACCGCGCCAAACGAGGCACAAAACTCCACAGCATTCCAGGCGCGGTGCCCGATCCAGCCGCCAAACCGCCTGGTTGTCCATTTCATCCAAGGTGTGAGCTTGCCGAAGCTGCCTGCCGGAGGGCAGTTCCACAGATGCGCGATCACGGCAGTGGCCACCTGAGCCGATGCCCGGTGCTGCAGTGATCGTTGTTCGGCAACAGCCCTAAGTGAAGAACGTATGTGACAAATTGTTACCGCATAAACAAATTCGGGAAGTTATGCCGAGGCAAGCCAGACTTGACGCACATGGGACGTTACATCATGCCATTGTTGGAGGGATAGAAAAGCGCAGGATAGTTGATGACCAATCACTACTTATGTTGAGCTCAACATAAGTAATGCTTGCTCAAATCGTAATGCCTTGCAATATTGCGGGGAGCCCATGTCTTCGGAGGAATATGAACAAAAAGCACATCAGCACAATCGCCACGGAACTCTCCCTTGAGCTTCGTCAGGTTCTGGCCACGGCGCAGCTCCTGGAAGAAGGCGCCACAGTCCCCTTCATTGCCCGCTACAGGAAGGAAGCCACCGGCTCTCTGGACGAGGTAGCCATAACAACCATTCGCAATCGGCTCTCCCATCTGGAGGAATTGGACAAGCGCCGTCAAAGCATATTGAAGTCCCTGGAGGAAAGGGATCTGATAACGGATGAATTGAACGAAAAGATCCTATCTGCAGAGACGCTGACAACCTTAGAAGACATCTACCTGCCGTACCGGCCCAAACGGCGCACACGGGCCACAATAGCAAAAGAGAAGGGACTTGAGCCCCTGGCCAAAATATTGTTTGATCAGCAAGACAGTACAGATCCCGTTGCGGAAGCGGCCGCCTTTGTGCACCCGGACAAGGGGGTTGAATCAACGGATGAGGCTCTTGCCGGCGCCCGAGACATCGTGGCCGAATGGATCAATGAAGACCAGGAAGCTCGTTCAAGGATGCGCGCCCTTTACGCAGAGAAAGGCGTCTTCAGAACGAAAGTGATCCTTGGGCGGGAAACGGAGGGTGCCAAATATCAAGATTACTTTGATTGGGAAGAGCCCGTTGCAACGGCTCCATCTCACAGAATCCTGGCCATGCGCCGCGGAGAAAAAGAGGTTGTTTTGAGACTTGAGGTGAGTCCACCTGAACATGAAGCATTGGCTCTACTGGAGGCCATCCTTGTCAAGGGAGATTGTGCTGCTGCCCGGCAAGTCAAAACGGCAGTACACGACGCCTTCAAGCGACTTCTCTCAACTGGCATGACAACGGACATTCGCTTGGAGACAAAAGATCGGGCCGATGCGCAGGCTATCAAGGTCTTTGCCGACAATCTTCGAGAGCTGCTCCTGGCGCCGCCTCTTGGGCAAAAAAATGTGTTGGCTATCGATCCTGGCGTCCGAACGGGCTGTAAGGTCGTCTGTCTGGATCGTCAAGGCAACCTGCTCCATACCGACACCATTTATCTCTTTGGATCAGAAAAGAGCAAATCCACGGCTGCGACAACATTGGCGACACCGTGCAAAAGCTGCGAAGTGGAGACCATCGCCGTGGGGAACGGTACGGCCGGCCGGGAAACGGAATCCTTTGTGAAGGGCCTCCGAGGCCTCACGCTGCCCCATGATATCCCGGTGATCATGGTCAACGAAAGCGGCGCATCTGTCTATTCGGCCTCTGAGGTTGCCAGGGAAGAGTTCCCCGACCTTGATGTGACCTTCCGCGGAGCCGTTTCCATTGGAAGGCGGCTTATGGATCCCCTGGCGGAACTGGTGAAGATAGACCCCAAGTCCATCGGCGTAGGACAATATCAGCACGACGTAAATCAACAGGCTCTAAAGAGAAGCCTGGATGATGTGGTCGTGAGTTGTGTGAATGCTGTTGGCGTAGAGGTCAATACAGCCAGCGAACAGCTCCTGGCGTACGTTTCCGGTCTCGGTCCACAACTGGCAAGAAATATCATCGACTATCGAAACGACCACGGCCCATTCTCCTCAAGAGAGGAACTCAAGAATGTATCCCGTCTTGGCCCAAAGGCATTTCAACAAGCAGCGGGATTTCTTCGTATCATAAACGGCAAAACCCCTCTTGACGCCAGCGCAGTCCATCCAGAATCGTATCTTGTTGTGGAAGCCATGGCCAAAGACTTGGGGTGTTCCGTGCAGGATTTGCTTAAGGACGAAACACGCCGGGCACAGATAGACCTTTCCAAATATGTGACAGACAAGGCTGGAATGCCCACCCTCAAGGATATCGTTGCCGAGCTGGCCAGACCAGGCCGTGATCCACGTAAAGAGTTTGAAGACTTCGCTTTTACAAAAGGGTTGGACAAGATCGAAGATCTACGTCCAGGCATGAGGCTTCCGGGAATAGTAACGAATGTCACTGCCTTCGGAGCGTTCGTGGACATCGGCGTTCACCATGACGGGTTGGTTCACATAAGTCAAATGGCAAATCACTTTGTCAGGGATCCACACCGGCAGGCCAAAGTTGGGCAACAGGTCATGGTAACAGTCCTTGACGTTGATCTGGAAAGGAGGAGAATTTCTCTGTCCATGAGAGAAGACGCCGGTAAACCTGATAAGGGCGCTAAAAGCACATCAAAAACAGAGAAACGGAAAGGGGCTGCCCAGCGGCAGCAGAAAAGAAGCGGGCTCTCTCCCACAAATCCTTTTGTAAAGGTTTTCAAGGATTACTGAAACTCTTGTTTTTGATAAGGTTATAGGGAGACTAGAGAAGCTATGAAGGAAACGATGCTTGCCGCCATCTTCGTCATACATGCTGTAGCCTTTGCCTATTTCTACCTCAGACGCGAGCGGCGGGCTTTCTACTTGCTGTTCTGTGGCGGCTTTGTTCTACTGGCAGGCTATTACGCTTACAACAGCCGGCAATTCTTTGCAGGAGTGGAATCAGGACCCGCATGGCTTCTTTATTTTCGCTGGGCCGGGCTCATCCTGTGTGCTCTTGCCACACCGTTCTTTTTGACGCACATGTTTCGTAAGAGGCGTGGAGCGGGCGGGACGCCCCTTGGCAAATAAGTAACTAGTTTCCATCCAGAAATGGCCCTTTTCCGCAATCTCGGCGTCAATCTGCGGGATCGCTTGTGCGACGTACCG
>JABXJW010000188.1 GCA_013375395.1 Desulfobacterales bacterium | reverse complement strand
AAGGAGGTCTATCTGTTGATTGAGGACCTGGAGTCGCGCTTCAATGAACTTATAGCGAAATACCCAGGCAACTGCTGTGGCGACATTCTGGACCACGACCCTTTAAAAGTACCAACCGAAGTATGCCCGCCGCTGATCGCCGGAGCAATTCAAATTGTCTTGGAGTTGTTGAATGGGGATGGCGTGGCAAGATAATCGGTGAGCCCGATTGGCGAGAGAGTATCTTTGCCGTCAAAATTATGCGGCATGAACTTTGCTGCATTAGATTGTTGTTAATCTTCCATTCTTTTCAAATCTTTTCAAGGGGAGGGCAGTTTTGCAGGGGCTGCCCTCCCCTGGGTCTTTATCTCTCTCGCGCAAGCTGCCGTCAATTATCTGCAATTCAGAAACGTTACACCCGCAAACAAAACTCCTGGTCAGGCAAGATCTGTGCCGGCGAAGCCGCTTATTTCTGAAGCCTGGGAACATTCCATTTTTCAACTAGGCGCAACACATATGTTGCAATATGCAATCGCCTCCTGCCGCTTCTAATGCTCTATCTGTACCCTCAATACTGTGAGCATAGCTCTGCTTCGTTGCGTCCGCTTCAAGTGAGAATCCCGGGATAATGGAGTGAGGTTATTTGATTAGCCAGGGATACCGTTCACGTCTGGCATGACAATCATCTTGCAGGGAGCATTGTCCTTCCGAGTAGTTTCTGTTATATCCCCAATAGAAAGATAGCCCGGATATTTCACTCAGGTTCAAGCAGGTTCAACTTTCAGGAATAACATGGAAAAAAAGTTTGTACACACCATCCTGGACAGCATCACAGAAGGAGTTTTTACCATCAACAGCGATTGGAAGATTACTTCATTCAATCGGGCTGCAGAGAAGATTACCGGTATAAGCGCTAAGGAGGCCATCGGCAAAAGGTGCTCTGATGTCTTCCATGCAAATATTTGCAAGAGAAGCTGTGCTCTGAAAAAGACGATTGCCACGGGAGAGAATGTTCTTGACCTCAGGATTCTCATTAAGAACAGAGAGAGAAGATCAGTTCCGGTGAGTATATCTACTGCTATTTTAAGAGACGAACATGGAGGGGTGGCCGGTGGTGTGGAGACGTTTAGGGATCTCACTGCCATTGAGTCGCTCAAAAAGGAACTTTCCCGGCAGTACACCTTCAACGACATAATCGGCAAGAATCATAAGATTCAAGAAATATTTAAGATATTGCCCGACATTGCAAAGAGCAATTCAACCGTCCTGGTCCAGGGGGGAAGCGGCACAGGAAAGGAACTCTTTGCCAGGGCGATTCATGAGCTGAGTGCAAGAAAGAAGGGTCCTTTTGTGATCGTAAACTGCGGGGCCCTTCCTGACACACTGCTTGAGAGTGAACTCTTTGGGTATGTGAAAGGAGCCTTCACTGACGCCAAGCGGGACAAACCAGGACGATTTGCTCTTGCCAACGGGGGGACGATCTTTCTTGACGAGATTGGAGATATATCTCCATCTATGCAGGTAAAACTCTTGCGGGTTTTGCAGGAGAATACATATGAGCCGCTGGGGTCAAACAAAACTGTCAGTGCAAACGTGCGAATTATCACGGCCACAAATCGCGACCTTCTTGAGCTAATAAGAAAAGGAGGGTTTCGAGACGATATCTATTACAGGGTTAACGTTGTTACTATAGATCTTCCGCCACTGCGGGAAAGAAGCGATGATATCCCCCTCCTGGTCGATCACTTCGTCAACAAGTTTAACGCGCTTATGGGAAAACAGATTCTGGGCATAACTGATGAAGCCATGGAAAGGCTTATGAATTACGGCTTCCCTGGCAATATAAGAGAACTGGAAAACATTATCGAACATGCTTTTGTGATTTGCAGGGGCAAGCTGATAGAATTGCAGCATCTTCCCAGGAATATGCGCCACGAGGGACCCGGCAGTCGTTCCCTGTCCTTGGCGACTAACCATACACTTGAAGAGACTGAAAAGGTTCTTATCGAGAAAACTCTGGAAAAATATTTTGGCCATCGTGAGAGAACTGCCAAAGAGCTCGGAATTCACAAGACCACCTTGTGGAGGAAGTTGAAAAAATATAATCTCTAACCTTGACGGCTTCGTAAAAAGTCCAACTTCTGTGTTGCGCTGCATCCCCTGCCCCGTTAAATTCTCGCTATGCGGGACGGCGGAGCCGATTTAACAGGGTAAATCACTGCGGCGTACCATAAGTACGCCGCATTCCTCAGGATTGCGCCTGACGGCTTGAAAAGAGGTGCGCGCCTTGAATTTGGAGCTTTTTACTCTGCCGTCTAATTTGGACTTTTTACGAGACCGTCAACCTTGATCGATGAAATCGATCTTGGCCGGCCTCCATTCCGCATAGTCATCGAAGCGCAAACCACTTATTCCGCTCCATTCCACTCTTTAAGAAACATTTAAGGTAATCCTGCCTGGGGCGATTCTCGTTCCAAAATGCAATCACGTGCAACCAAGATATTGCAAGATGCAACCAGCAACGCCGGTGCGGCAACGTATTTATCTTCTTGAATATATTGATAATTGAAACAAAGTGGCGTTTGGCACGGATCTTGTTGATGAAACAGGCCAACACGAAATAAGGAGAGCCTTAGCCAATGGAAGGAGATGCCTGTTAAGTAGCAAAACTTTTGAAGGAGGAGACATTATGGCCGAAGCTGCAAAGGAAGTGGAAAGAAAAATCGAAGATATGGGTCTGGAAAAAGGAATTGCAAAGCTGACTACGGACAAGATCGAAAAGGTCATAAACCAGGTGCTGGAGGGCGAGGCCGGTGCGCGGCTCAAGGTTTATGTGGATACCTGCGTTCACTGCGGACTTTGCTCTGATGCCTGCCACTATTATCTATCTCACGACAAGGACCCTCACTACGCACCCGTTGGAAAAGTGAAGCAGACCATGTGGGAAATCTTGAAGAAAAAGGGAAGGGTCAGCCCTGAGTTTATTGCAAAGGCGTCTGTGATTGCTTCAACAGAATGTAACGTGTGTCGACGCTGTGTCCACTATTGTCCAATGGGTATCGATATTGGCTACATAATAACGATGGTGCGGCGGATTTGCCACATGCTGGGCGTAACACCGCTTTACATCCAAGACACGGCCCACAGCCATGCCGCGACCATGAACCAGATGTGGGTCAAAGAGGATGAATGGATTGACAGTTTGCAGTGGCAGGAAGAGGAGGCCCAGTCCGAAATACCAACATTGCGGATCCCTCTTGAAAAAGAGGGCGCAGACGTAATGTATTCGGTTATTGGGCCGGAGCCCAAGTTCCAGGCCCAATTGATATACCAGGCGGCTGTGATTATGAATGTTGCCGGGGTGGACTGGACCATGCCTGCAACGCCGGGGTGGGATAACAGTGATATGGCCATGTACACCGGCGATAATGAGATCATGGGGCGTGTAAAAAGAGAGCACTTTGACACCGCCAGACGGCTGGGGGTGAAAAAGATCGTGATGGGAGAGTGTGGCCATGCCTTCCGCTCTGTATACGATGTGGGCAACCGTTGGCTTGGCTGGAAGATGCCGCCCATTCCCATAGTGCACGCAATCCAATTTTACTATGAATTGCTCCGCGACGGCAAAATAAAGATCGCCAGGAAATATGAAGAGCCCGTGACTTTACACGACCCGTGTAATGTTGTCAGGGGAAGGGGTCTGCATGAAATGGCTCGTTATGTGGTGAACGCGATGTGTGAAAACTTTACGGAGATGCACCCGAACCGTGAGTACAACTACTGTTGTTGTGCCGGAGGGGGTGTCATCAACTGCGGACCGCCTTACAAGATGACCAGGATGCTGGGAAACAGGGTGAAGGCAGAGCAGATAGCCTCAACAGGCGCGAAGGTCGTTATCGCTCCGTGCCACAATTGCCACAGCGGGCTTGAGGACATCGTGCATCATTACGAACTCGGCACCCCTGTTAAGTTCATCAGCGATATACTCTACGAAATTATGGAGAAGCCGGGCGCTGTATAGGAACTTGATTGTATAGGAATTTCCTTTTTTGAGTCCGCCACAGGCGGACGTCACATAAGATCGCGAAACGATTTTATAACTTGAAAAGACCAGGCCCTGGGAGCAAAGGATATTTGAGGTTCATATGCAAGCCCCTTTCCTCTCTATTATTTTGGACAGCATAACCGAGGGTGTGTTTACCGTAGACCGGGACTGGAAAATCACCTCGTTTAATCGAGCTGCCGAAAGGATTACAGGGATCAGCAGGCATGAAGCCATTTCGCAAAAGTGCTCGGATGTATTCTTCCCCGGCGTCTGCAAAACAGGTTGCGCCCTCAAGAAGACCCTGGCCACCCGCAAGAGCCTCCTTGACCGGAAGATCAGCATCAAGAACAGGCATGGCAAGTCGATACCGGTGAGCATTTCCACGGCTGTGCTGATAGATTGGGAAGGAAAGATAGTCGGGGGCGTTGAGACGTTTAGGGATCTCTCCGGTATCGAATGTCTGAAGAAGGAAATTGCCAGGCGGTATACCTTTGAGGACATAATCGGCAAGAATCACAAGATTCAGGATATATTCAAAGTGTTGCCCGATATCGCGCAGAGCGATTCAACCGTCCTGATCCAGGGGCCAAGCGGCACGGGCAAGGAACTCTTTGCCAGGGCGATTCATGATCTGAGCGCAAGAAGGAATGGTCCTTTTGTGATAGTAAACTGCGGGGCTCTTCCGGACACTCTGCTTGAAAGTGAGCTCTTCGGTTACGTAAGGGGTGCCTTCACGGATGCAAAGAAGAACAAGCCAGGCCGATTCTCTTTGGCCGACGGAGGAACGATTTTTCTTGATGAAATTGGAGATATCTCCCTTTCAGTCCAGGTAAAGCTTCTGCGAGTCTTGCAGGAGAATACATATGAGCCGTTGGGGTCGAACAAGGCGCTCAGGGCCAACGCGCGCATTATTACGGCCACAAATCGCGACCTGCTTGAGCTGATAAGAAAAGACAGCTTCCGGGAAGACATGTACTACCGGATCAGTGTAGTCAGGATCGAGCTTCCCCCGCTACGCGAAAGGATGGACGATATCCCTATTCTGGTCGACCACTTTATCGAGAAATTCAATGCGCATATGGGAAAACAGATTGTCGGCGCATCTGGTGAAGTCATGGAAAAGTTCATGAACTATGACTTCCCGGGAAATATCAGGGAACTCGAAAACATCGTTGAACATGCCTTCATCCTTTGCCATGGTGAGATACTGGAATTGAAACACCTGCCCCGGAGCCTTGATGCCTGCCAAGAGGAAGAGGACAAATCAACGCCTCATGTCTCCGTGCCTGTGAAGACTTTAGAAGAGACCGAGGCAGATTTGATAAGACAAACCTTGAAGAAGTTCTACGGCCACCGAGTCCGCACTGCCAGGGAGCTTGGTATCCACAAGACCACGCTCTGGAGAAAGATGAGGAGATACGGCCTCGAAGCTGGATCCTGCGATTCGTTCGATTAGGGGACTGGCATAGAGGAACGGTATGATTAATGGTCTCGTAAAAAGTCCAAATTAGACGGCAAAGTAAAAAGCTCCAAATTCAAGGCGCGCAAATCCTGAGGAATGAGGCGTACTTATGGTACGCCGCAGTGACGAAGGATGCAGCGCAACGCAGAAGTTGGACTTTTTACGAAGCCGTCATGATTAATTTCCCATTTACGGCAATCGTGGGGAGGATGAGATGAAGAGATGTGAAGAAAGCTCACACAATGACGGTTGCACCAGGACAGGCGACGAATCTGTAAACCAAGCGCAGAAGCAACAACGTGAACAACTGCCTAGAGAAGTTTTTGTGGCAGGAAAGCGTTACATTATCAGGGATCTTTTTGCTGTCCCCAATCAGGTGGATCTGCCGTAACGACCCGGCCTCGCTTCAGACTCCTGATGCCTACCTCTTTCTACGTACGAGGGCCTATGCACCTAACCCGGATATTTCATGAAAAATGTCGATAGACTCTTGTAGGCACAAAAGTATCGCATCGTTAGGATGATTTTGCATGCACATTCTGTGGTAATGATTTTTTTATACATTTTACTAATAAAATATCGACATTTTTCACCCTCGGCCCGTGAAATATCCGGGCTAAGATATGCCAACATGGAAGGGCACTGAAATCGGCTTAAGGCAGGCAGCACCGGGCAAGCAAAAACACACTTGTGGGGTTATTTAACGTGTGATAGGCTCTATACAACTAATTCGAAAGGCCCCGCATGTTCTGGACTTCATTATTGATTCCTCACACTCATGGCTCCTTCAAATAGACTGCCGGCCCCAGAGAGTCATTACCGTAACCCCGTCCGCCTCCGGCGGACCTCGGCGGACGCGGAATGCGCTCGCTTTTGCGGTTCAGGAGGCGCATATGGTTAAGTTGTTGCTGGCAACCCCTGACAGAAAATCTCTGTCTGAGTTGGCTTCTGCATTAGAAGAACATTACGACGTCGACCTGACTTGGGCGGAATCCGGCGCCAACGCCCTAGACATAATCTCACACACTGCAGTCGACCTTGTCATAGCTGATGAAAAACTTGGAGACATGACAGGTCTTGAGTTTGCAGAAAGACTGGTTTTGGTAAACCCGATGGTCAACTGTGCCTTGGTAAGCCCGCTGTCGGCCAAAGATTTCCATGATGCCAGTGAGGGGCTTGGGCTGATGGCGCAGTTGCCGATCCGACCCGGTGAAAAGCAGGCGGAAGACATGTTGCAGCGCCTGAAGAAGTTAAAGGGCCTCACTGCCGGCGCAAACATTGGGTCTGCATAAGGTAAACAAAGGCTCCCCTATTCCGTTGCCGCCGTCCCAAGAAGCACCGGCATGAGCCTGCCACGTGTGCCGCAGAAGGGTTCATTGGACAGATTCGTTCCCCGGTGGGTGAACCTCTGCCGTCAAGGCAGCCCCCCCTCTCCTGGAAGGGCGGGGCGCTTCAACCTGAAGCTCCGGTTACAAAAAATTTTGGCGTACGCGCTAAAAAGAGCTTGACAGTACATGAAGTGGCCCTATATTATGAGCGTAGGCTCAAAACGCAAAGGGGCGTCATGTCAAGACCCAGGAAACCGCG
>JABXJW010000187.1 GCA_013375395.1 Desulfobacterales bacterium | reverse complement strand
ATCCAATACCGAACATTCAACGGCTATTTCTGTTTCTTTTCAGCCGTTTTGATACTCGTAACGAAAATCTTAATTAATTCTTCTGGTTCCTCTAAAATAGAACTTAGTAGTTCAGGTTTTTTAATTAATGGTACACGCTGAATGAGTTTTAACCATCTCTGGGTCTCACTTTTTTTCATTCAACATTCGATGTTGGACGTTCGATGTTCGATGTTCATTTTTTCAGTAAACCTTCCACAGTCCATCCGGTGCAAAAATAACTTAGCGCTTATGGGACCTACCCCAGTACCATCTGCCGGACCTACAGGGCAGGCGGGGTAAACAAAGGCGCAGTGAATGCCTCACGCAAGGGCGCGAAGGCGCTAAGATAAAAAGCAATCATGACCGAGAATGAGATTGCGAAGATAATCGTTGATGCGGCGTTTCACATGCACAAAAAAGTTGGACCAGGGTTATTAGAATCAGTCTATGAGGTTGTTTTGGCGCATGAGTTAAAAAGAAGGGGGTTGAAGGTTGAGAGGCAGGCGCCGGTGGCAATTGTTTTTGATGGAATAAAATTTGATGAGGGGTTCATGGCGGATATCATTGTTGAAGATAAGGTAATAGTAGAACTCAAGTCTATTGAAAAAGTGGTTCCGGTACAGAAGAAGCAGTTGCTAACCTATTTGCGATTAGCGGACAAGAGATTGGGATTGTTAATCAATTTCGGTTCAGAGCTTATACGCGACGGGATATCAAGAGTCGTAAACGGTCTAAAAGAATAACTTTGCGTCTTTGCGCCTTTGCGTGAGGCAGATAAGATCTGTGGAAAATTTTATAAGGGATATCGCTTTGAAACTGTATTTTGCTCCTCAGAAGGGCAAGTGCTTCGTGAGAACCTTCCAGGTTCAGAATATCCTGAAATTCATCAAGGACCACGACAAGTCGCCTTTTTTTGCCAAGAGATTCAATTAAAGTTAGGACCTCGGGAATTGAATTGGCCTTCATCTCGACGGAAGCGTCAAAAGAGACGGTTGGCATGGACATTATGGGATCCACTGAAACTTTGTAAATAGCCTGTTCTTACCGCTGTGCATGGGAATCAGTGAAATGGTTTCTTCAAGAGACTGTACCAGAAAGAGGATAAAGGCTTGACTGAAAGTGGGTTGTTGATATATAATTTGTTCAAAATATTATATCATGAGGGGGTGTCAAATGCGGACGCTCATAGATATACAAGATGAACTTATGAAAGATTTATTAAGAGAAACCAGGGCGAAGACAAAGAAGGATGCGATAGTTACAGCTATAGAGTCCTATCTCAGCCAGAAAAGGCGAGAGGCATTAGCCTCCCTGATTGGCAATTATGATTTTGGTTACAATTTAAAAGAGTTAGAAGAGATGAGAAAAGATGACTAAAGTAATCATTGATACCTCTGCTTGGATAGCTTCATTTCAACGAGAAGGGAGTACGGAACTAAAAGGGCTCGTGAAACGGCTCATCACCGAACAAGATGTTCTTCTGCCGGGGATCATAAAGGCCGAGCTCTTGAGGGGAGCAATGGATGGAAAAGAATACGAAAAACTCGGCGATTTACTGAAAGGGCTGACCTACTTACCAGTAGAAGATAATTTTTGGGGGAGGCTTGCCCGGTTTTCTTTTGAACTTTTTAGAAAGGGTCTCACTGTTCCTCTGACAGATACGTACATAGCCTTAATTGCCATAGAAAATGATGTTCCTGTGGTCCATAAAAACAAACACTTTGATCTTATTGCCCAGAAAAAACCTTTGAAAATATTGAAGCCCAAATCTGATGTTCAGGCAGGGAGGCAGCGGACATAGCCGTTTTGTCTGTTTTGGCGGGCTATTTTGGTGGATTTGTTGTGCTAAGCTTTCATTTTCGGAGAAGATTGGAGAATGTTTTTGCTGAAAAAAATAGTAGCCCCTTTATTTTTTCCTATACCTCTTTGTATTGAGGTACTCCTGCTGGGACTGTTTCTTTTGTGGTTTACACGCAAGCAAAAGACCGGAAAGATAGTCGTTTCTATGGGTGTCGTTTTACTCGCAACATTAAGCTACGACGCTGTTTCAGATGCACTACTGAAGCCGTTGGAATACCAGCATCCGCCGTTGATGAAATTGGAAGATGTCCGTGATGTAAAGTGGGTGGTGGTTCTGGGTGGTGGACATACGTCTGATCCCAAAGTTTCAGTAACCAGTCAACTTTCGCGATCCTCCATGGTTCGTCTTGTGGAGGGCATTCGACTCCACAAACTACTTCCGGAAAACAGGCTTGTTCTGTCAGGCGGAAGCGCCTTTGATCCGGTGCCAAACGCCGAAGTTCTGTCTGGTCTTGCCCTGGCAATCGGGGTAGATCAACAGGATGTGATCCTCGAGTCGGTTTCCAAAGACACAAGAGATGAAGCCCGGCTTGTTAAAGGGATAGTGGGAAATGACAGATTCATATTGGTGACTTCGGCCTCACACATGCCGCGTTCCATGGCTCTTTTTCAAAAGCTTGGGATGAAGCCGATACCAGCGCCAACGGATCACTCGGTGAAAGAAAGGCAGGGAATGGGGCCCTGGATGTTTTTTCCAAACGCCGGTGGGCTGACCAAAGCGGAAAGGGCTTTTTACGAATACCTGGGTCTGGTTTGGGCAAAACTCAGGGGGCAGATTTAGGAGAAGAGAGGATTAAGGTAACAGCCGCTTGATGCCCGATGGTTCGGTGTATCAAGATGTATGTAGTCTTTTAAAAAGGCCAATAATTTTATCCTTTCGAGTTCCAAATAAATCTGTTTCGGGCGAAAAAAACGCGTTGTGCAAATAGTGAGGGCCTGTTATAGGGAATCACGAGGCTGATGATAGAGAGCCTTACCCATTTTCCGCTCAAGGCATTTTTGGATAAGCAACGGGAATAAGACGCATGAATTCCATGGGGTAAAGGCGTATCTTGAAAAGAAGGTAAGCCATGAAAACCAGATTGCTACAGAGGAATTTTTTGGTAATTCTGGGCGTTGATGTCCTGCTGCTTGCCGCCGCCTGGTATGGCGCCCATCTGTTGCGTTTTAACTTCGAGATCCCTGCCGGTAACTTGAGTGTAATGAAGAAGGTGTTCCCTTTTGTTATTGCCCTCAAGATCGGCACTTTCTATTTCTTCGACCTTTACCGGGGTATGTGGCGCTACACGAGCATTACCGATCTTCTGAACATCATCAAGGCTGCAAGCATCGGTTCGTTGCTTTCCATAACTCTCATAGGCTTTGTGACCAGGTTGGCCGGTTTTGCGCGCTCTGTTTTCATCATTGATTGGTGCTTGACCATTTTGCTTATCTCAGGATTTCGGTTGAGCGTTCGTCTCTATTTTGAGCTTGTTAGCCAGGACAAATCCTGGAGAATTGTTGCCACGACACTTTTGCGGCCTTTAAGACAAAAACATCCTGATTGCAAGAATCTGCTTGTTATCGGCGCAGGTGATTGCGGGGAGAAGATTTACAGAGAGATTCGCGACAATGCCCGGCTCCAGTACAATGTGGTGGGATTCCTCGACGATCATCCGACCAAGACCGGCATGAAGATCCACGGCATCCCGGTGCTCGGGCCTATCAAGGATATTGATGCTGTTTCAGAAAGTGTCGGGGCGGACGAGGCGCTTATCGCCATTCCTTCGGCCAACTCTGAGCAGATGCGCGCGATCGTGGGCTACTGCAAGGAGATCGGCATAGAATTCAAGACAGTTCCGAGTATGGGCGAGCTCATAAACGGCAAGGTTACGGTAAGTGCCATAAGAGAAGTGGCCTACCGGGACCTGCTTGGCCGTGAACCGATCAAGCTGGATCAGGGGCGAATCGGCGCTTACCTCAGCGGCCAGAGCGTGCTGGTCACTGGCGCGGGCGGCTCCATCGGCTCCGAACTCTGCCGGCAGATCTGCCGGTTCCGTCCGGAGATAATTGCGCTGTATGAAAGGGCGGAAAGCTCTCTGTACGATATAGAGCTGGAATTGAAACAGAATTTTGGTGGCACAAAGATCTTGCCTCTGCTGGCAGACATCCGAGACAGGCGCCAGCTTGAAAAGGCACTTGAGGCATCTAACCCTCAAGTTGTTTTTCATGCTGCTGCGTACAAGCACGTGCCCATGCTCGAACTTCAGCCATGGAAGGCGATTAAGAACAACATCCAGGGGACCAGAAATTTAGTTGACATGGCAAAGAGGTTTTCAGTGGAGCGCTTCGTTTTCGTCTCCACCGACAAGGCGGTGCGGCCGGCAAACGTCATGGGCGCATCCAAGCGCGTGGCTGAGATGCTGGTACAGGGCGAAAACGGCTCCAGCGCTTCAGGCACACGGTTCATGATAGTTCGCTTCGGCAATGTCGTAGGGAGCGTTGGCAGCGTGGTGCCGCTTTTCAAAAAACAGATCCAAAAGGGCGGCCCGGTCACCGTTACTCACCCCGATGTAACCCGATACTTCATGACGATTCCGGAGTCCTGCCAGCTTATCCTTCAGGCCGGCGCCATGGGTGTGGGCGGGGAGATCTTTATCCTCGATATGGGAACTCCCATCAAGATTGACGATATGGCCCGCGACCTGATCCGTCTTTCCGGATTCGAGCCCGATATGGATATCAAGATCGAATATGTCGGCCTGAGGCCCGGGGAAAAACTTTTCGAGGAGTTAATCACCGAAGGTGAAGGGATTGTTCCGACCAGCCATGACAAAATCATGGTGCTCAGGGGCTCAGAGGGCAATCTGGCGCTCTTAAACGGCAAGATCGACAAACTGGCGGGGCTGGCCCGCGAACAGGAGGGCGCAGAGATCAAGGCCACGCTGCAAGAAATTGTCCCGGAATATGAGCCGAGGGAGTTAGGATGAGGAAGTTATTTGTTATTCGTTCAAGTTGAAGAGACCGTTAATATCCCGGCATTAGATGCAAAGGTCTCTCCCAGTCTATCTCGCCAGCGCATTCAATTTCAGTGTGATGGGCCTGTCTCCTTCACCTTTCCCGGCAAATCTAACAGGACCCGGCCTCCTGTAGGTATCCTCTTCAGGCGATGCCCCCAACCACTTTTCTCTACACGCCTTTGCAATTTTAAAGGCCACGGAGTTTAGATCCACCAGACTTTTTTCCAACACCAGGGCCAGCTTCCCCTTTCTTTCTTCAAGATGCATCAAAGGGGCGATGGGGATGCCGATGGGTTCCCATTGATTAAAATCAAACTCCAGGTTTCTTATGGCTGCCATCTGACCGGTGGCGCCATTGGCTATGAGGCTGAAAACTGTCAGCCCCAGGTTGTACGTGTAGATACAATCAAATCTCGTCGGATCGCTTCCCCTGCCATCATAACCGTAGAAGTGGACCTGGGTCTTAAATTTCGGGATGGACTTTTTGAATATCTTTTCAACCGCTGCCGGGATTTTTTCATCTTCCTTAATGGCCCCTTCCTTTACCAGGGCCGGTTTGAGTGTTTTTAACGATGTGATCGATTCTTTGATGATGAGAAATGCTGAATCAGCATAGTCCTTGAATAGGATCCGTCCAAAGTAATCAGGGTCAAGGCCACCCTTCTCCATGGTTTTCTTGTAGTAGGATTTTTCTATGCCAATCTTGTAACGACCCTTATCCCTTAGAGTATTTAGATAATCTTCTACCAGTCCCATGAGCACCTTATCGGTCTCAACTTGGGAGAACTGAAAATTGCCATGGCTGTCCCTTTCTGTGAGGAGCCCCTCCTGGAAGAATGCCGGTATATCATCAAAGAGATCGTCATCACGGGTGTTCCACATAGTAAAAGAGCTGTCTTCCCTGGAACGCCTGGCCAGTCTCCGCAGGTACTCCAATTTATGGCTAAGAGAGGGAAAGTCGAAATGAAAATCCGTGTCATGGGTTTCATTATATTCTGCAATAATGGTGTTTAACTTTGTAATAAAGACCTGTATTTCATTGATAAATTCCAGAACACCCTCCGGAATGACAATAACGCCATAGTTCTTCCCCACGGCGGCCCTCCTGACAATGCCCTCGCAAAGCACACGTGAGAGATGTCTTAAGGTCATACCATAGGCAGTATAATCTATTTTCCCGTCCTTCTTTGCTTTCTCCAATCGCTTGTTGTCAACATAGTCGGTAAGATCCTCGCCAACAAGGGTTATGTGTGCGTGGGTCTGTAGGGCAACCTCAAGGGCCAGGTGGCTGGCCACCCTTCCCATGACTTTGCAGATGTGCCAATATTTGACATCAGAGGCGCTGTCCGTATACAGGTTGCTTATCTCCTGGGCAAAGGCCCGCGCTGCCGTGTGAAAGCCGAAAGACACGGCACACAAGACATTTCCGTTGACGTCTCTCACCTGTATATCGCCATCTATGGTCTTTGGGACGCCCAGTACCTGAACACGGTCTTCCATCATCTCCTGTGCCAAAAATGCCGCATTCGTATTTGAATCATCGCCGCCCACGATGACAAGGGCATCCAGGCCGAGTTCTTTGCACGTTTCCTTGGAGAGGGCCATCTTGTCTTTTGTGTCAATTTTGGTGCGTCCCGTCTTGATCATGCCAAAGCCCCCCAGGTTCCTGTAGGCATCAACAAGATCCTGCGTCACTTCGATGGCTTCGTTTTCAATGATTCCATCGGGCCCCATGAGGAATCCGTATATCTTCGTTTCAGGATTGGCCCGTTTGGCGGCATCATAAAGACCTGCTATGACATTATGACCTCCAGGTGCAGGGCCGCCTGAGAACACAATGCCGATATTGCGCTTCTTGCAGTACTTCTCTTTAAAACTGGATTCCGGAGACTCAAGGCCCACGATCCTTTGCACCTTGTTATCTATAATGCCGGGCAATGCTTTCCTTGCCTCCCTGTGTACAAAGAACTCGAACTCTTCAACTACCTCCAAGGCCGTATAGGGACTAGAAAATACCTGGCATTTTTCCGGGAAGAATTTTTTTCTCTCAATCAACTCCCGGCTCACAGGGTTGATGACTTCCTGCACTTCGGACTTTTTCAGAAGATCTTCAATCGTTATGGCTTCTTTCCCTGGCATCGCTAACCTCCATCCATAGGTAGTGCCCATCCATAAATGAATCTTTAGACGATTGGCACTAGCGTAAGTTTCCAATTCAGAAATGAGCAATTT
>JABXJW010000186.1 GCA_013375395.1 Desulfobacterales bacterium | reverse complement strand
AGGATAACAACTTCCCCTCCATGTGCAAAGAGCACGGCATCACCTTCATCGGCCCGTCAGAAGATCCCATGAGAAAGCTCGGCAACAAGGTGAAGGCAAGGGATATTGCCAGGTCCCTTTCCATTCCCGTGGTAGAGGGCTCCGACGCCGCGGTCTCCCTGGAAGAGGCAAAGACGCTGGCTGAAAAGATCGGCTTCCCCGTGATGATCAAAAGCGAAGGTGGCGGCGGCGGCAGGGGGGTTGTGGTGGTGAATTCCGAGCAGGAGTTGGACCGCCATTTTTCTAAAGCGTCGACAATGGCCGAGGCAAGCTTCGGCAACCCCAATCTCTACATTGAAAAATACCTTCCTCTGGTAAGGCATCTTGAAATACAGGTACTTTGCGACAAATTCGGAAACGTGGTTGCACTTGACGAGCGGGATTGTTCCTCCCAACGAAAGTACCAAAAACTCTTGGAGATTACACCGTCGCCGTGGAATGGAGCCACATCGGAATTGCGCAGTGCATTAAAAGATGCGGCCATCAAGATGGTCAAAGCAGTCGGATACGATTCAATAGGAACCATTGAGTTTTTGGTTGATGACAAGCAAAACTTCTACTTTATCGAGGCAAATACCCGCCTTCAGGTAGAACACGGCATATCGGAACTACTTTATGGCATAGATATCGTCGAGGAGATGATACGGATCGCCTTTGGCGAAAAGCTCAGCCTCAGCCAAGAACGACTCAGGCCAAGGGGTTTTGCCATGCAGTGCCGGATTAATTTCGAAGATCCGCAGAGCAATTTCATGCCCAATTCGGGCGCAATCACGCGTTATCTGTCGCCCGGCGGCGAGGGCGTTCGCCTCGACTCATGCGTCTTTGGCGATTATGAATTCCCAAAGGCATATGATTCATTAGGGGCCTTGCTCATGACCTTCGGCTCCAACTGGGAAAAGGCCGTATCAACCATGCAAAGGGCCCTGTCAGAGTATTTCATCGGCGGGCTGAAGACAACCATACCATTTCACAAAAACATTGTTACACATCCCAAGTTCAGGTCAGGCGAGGTCCACACCAAATTCATCGAAAGCACGCCCGAGCTGATTTCTTATCGGGAAGTCATTCCGAAACATCTTCGGCTCGCAGGCCTGATGGCCGAGATCGCAGCACTAGGATACAATCCCCATATCGGCCTTGGCCGCTATCGAAAGCCGGACGACTCAAGGGTCGGCCCCATGCCCGCGGCCCAGGTGAATCAATCTTCAAAAAGTGAAAAGAACAACTATCGACCGTCCTTTGCCCCTGACGACCGCACGGATACTGTCTTGAGCCATCTCAGAGAGTCCGAATTTGTGGAATTTTGCAACACCACCCCTCGTGACGTCACCCAGTCGGAATCGGGAAACAGGTTCCGGCTATTTGACGACCGATTGATCGGCCCCCTGATCGACCAGTGTGGTTACGCATCAATTGAAAACGGAGGAGGCGCCCACTACCATGTGGCAATGCTCGGCTGTATGACAGACCCGTGGGCAGAAGCCGCCGAATGGAACAAGTTTGCCCCGAACACCCAGAAGCTGATCCTGATTCGCTCTACCAACGTCCTGGGCTACGCCCCTCAACCAACAGAAGTCATGCAGCGCACGGGGCGAATGATCGTCAAGCACTATCACGTGATACGCTGCTTTGATTTTCTGAACCATATCGACAACATGGCCCCTTTTGCCGAAATCGTGATGAAATCCGAGAATCGGATCTTTCAGCCGGCCATTAGTTTGAGCTGGGCCGAGGGCTTTACCATTGAACACTATCTTTCCGTGTTGGACGACATCCTTTCAATGACCGGCCGGATCTTGGAATGCGAAAAAACGGAAGCCTCCAAAAAGATTATACTCTGCCTCAAGGACATGGCCGGTGTCTGTCCGCCACGCTTCATATACGACCTGATCTCGGCCATTCTCGACAACTACCCGGAACTTGTTGTCCAGTATCACCGGCACACTACAGACGGTCTGGCAGTACCCGCACTCGGCAGTGCGGCCAAGGCCGGGGCCAAGATCCTGGATGTGGCCGACGGGCCGGCCGTGCGGTTTTACGGCCAGGCGGCGGTCATCCCGGTGGTGGACTACATTGAAGGAGAACTCGGGTTAAAGACGCGCCTTGACAAGGACAAGATCAGAGAGACGGCCTTTGTTTTAAAACAAATTATGCCGATATACGATCGCTACTGCAGGCCGACTTTTTTGGGTCCCGACCACGATGTGACCAGGCACGGTCTGCCCGGGGGGGCAACATCGAGCAGCCAGGAAGCGGCCTTGAAGCAGGGATACGCCTTCTTGCTTCCGCATATTTTGTTGATTCTTGAATTGTATCGAAAAATTATCCGCTACCATGATGTGACGCCGGGCTCCCAAATTACCTGGACCAACGGCTATATGATGGCGGTCAAGGCATACGAGCGTGGAGGGTCGGCAGAGGTGCAACGAGTCATTGACATCCTCAAGGCGGTGACATCTGCCGCCGAATCAGAGCTTGATGAAGATGAAAATGTCAAGGAAGATCGAAAGATACTCTTTGCTCACGCAAACGATGCCCTGAAAAACCTCCTTTTGGGCAAGTTCGGGAAGCTCCCCCTTGGCTGGCCCCCTGACTGGGTGTATCAGTCCGTGTTCGGCGAAAAGTGGCGCAATGCAGTGGCCGAGCGCACAGAGCAGAGCCCGCTTGCTATGCTGCCCCCTGTGGACATGAAAGAGGCCGAAGCCGAGCTGGCCGCACATATCGGACGCACTCCCACGGAGGAGGAAATAGTCAACTATCTGAATCACCCGGGAGACGCCCTGAAACTGATAAAGAGCCTTGAAAAGTACGGCGATCCCAACGTGTTGCCGGACGATATCTGGTTTGAAGGGCTTCGCACCGGCTATGAACGAGAGTTTGTAACATTGGACGGCAAGGTTCACACCATAAAGATCATGCGTGTGGGCAAGGTTGATCGTCACGGAAAAAGAAGAGTCAGGTACAAGCTCGATTATGAAGTCTTTGTTGAAGACATCAAAGTAAAGGAAAAGGCCGTCACAGGACCGGGACTTGAGATGGCCGACGCGAAGAATCCTTATCATATTGCCGCCCCGTTTGACTCTGACTTGTGGCTGGTGCACAAAAAAGAGGGCGATGCCGTAAAGGCCGGAGAAGAGGTATTGAACCTATCACTTATGAAAACGGAATACGCTGTTAACTCAACGGTCGATGGCGTGGTAAAAAGAGTTGTGGTCTTTGCTGATTACAAGGCGGACAAAAAAATGGTCCCGGTAAAAAAGGGTGCGCTCTTAATGGAGCTGGCGCCCCCACGCGAACGCTGTATGAATTGTGATGCTGAGATCGAAGATGACTACAAGTTCTGCCCGACCTGCGGGTACAACCTGGAAGCTCGGGCGGAGTCATAGCGTCTCTGCTGAGCACAAGAGAGGATTCTTTTTGATCCGGCCGTCCCCCTATCCGCCTATTTGGGCGCAGAGTGGGCCGTCTCCTCTCCATGTGAAATATTTGCCTCGCCCTACCCTGCTCGTTACATTTTGTCACAGTTGATAAACTCGTAAAAAGGCGAAAAACATGTCATTGCGAGCGGAGCGAAGCAATCTCGTGCATAATAAGTGCTTGTATTTATTAGATTGCGGGGCCTGTTCCGAGCGAAGCGAGGAATCTCCGGGTTTGCTTCGGCTTTGCCTCGCAACCGTTGCACTCCTCGCAATGACCGGGGTCATGACTTTTTACGAGACCATCAAAAGTGCCTTGAGCAAAAATGGGTAAAAATTATTTCAATGCTAAAAATTTACCGCCCCTTTAATGGAAATATAGATCTGGCGGCGTTCGTCTGGCCCGTCCTCATTGCCGGGGCTGTGCTTTGGCCGGTCCGGTGCGTAAAGAAATCCCAAGCCCGGCGCTATGTTTATAAAACGGAGAAGTTTAATGGACACATTAACTTCCAATCCAATTGAATCGAGCCAGTCACGGTCATCGCCTTTGCCTTTCTCATCCCAGGCCATGCCGCCATCGTAAAAAACCTCCGCAAAAAACTGTCTGGTGTAAAAAGGCGCAGACCCTGCACCTTCAGATATATCCCCCACGAGAAGCCGATAGGCGCAGGAGGCTTTGGCTATGCGGTCGCCGGTCTGAAAAATTTTCTACATACCCCCTGAGTGTAATTGATCGCGGCATACCCGGAGATGTTGACGATATGGGATTGCCAAAGCCGCCAAGTCCAAACAGCCCCTGGGCCGTCCGGTCTCCGTGTCCGAATCCATAAGAACCGGAGAGCTTGAGCACACGATTTTTCGCCCAGGGGTTGGAAATATACTCATGCCACTCTCCCAGGGTCCGGGTCCGGGAAAGTCCCCCCCCTAATTCCGGATCTGTTTTCTCTGTGGTTGCAGCAATAAAGCGACCGTCCTCCACGGAACTGCTCCGTTTGAATGCGGTCCCGTCAAAATAGCTCAGCCGGACCCAGACTGCTCCCTCGTCTTCTTTGCTCAGATCCGGCGTTATGATTGTTTTTCCCAGATAGGCATCCCCGCTCTTTTCTATGAACTCCCGCTCCAGAAACTGATAACCGATTTGCAGAGAAACACGGCGATCCAACTTGATGAGCGGAATATCCACCGCAGCGCCAACAGTTCCGACCTGTTCGGCATAATCGTAGCGCGACTCGTCTGCTGCCTTCACAAGACCCGGATAGACCTCTTGGTCTTGGCCGGCATACATGTGGAACGTCGGATAGAATCCTTTGTATGTATACTGAATACTGCCGAGAGGAGTTTCATATTTGGATTCGACGCCTGCCAGGAGCCGAAGATTCTGGTAACCTGCGGGATCGGAAAAGACAGCCCTTATCCCCCCTTCTACTTCATCGGGGCTTACGGTCAGCCACGGGCCCCAGTAATCAAACCTGATATTCCTGAATGAGGAGTAAGGTCGCAGCCCGGCATCCATCCCGGAAATCGCTTTATCGGTTGCTGCTTCTTTGTTTTCTCGCTTTTTTCCTTTCCAAGTGGTGTGGATGCGGGGGAGTTTCTTGCCGTTCAGCGCCTGTGAGCCATGGGGGAGGAGCGTAAGATAATACCCCCTGCTGTCATATGCGACCGCTGCTATCTCCTTGCCGCCAGGGGCAAAATCGGATGAAAATACTCCGCCGATGACATGTGTCAGCGGGGCCGGCTCGCCTGCGCCGTCCGCCGGCATTTCGTACAGGTTATAGACACCGTTCTCATCGCTGCTGAAGACAATGCTTTTCCCGGCAGGATGCCATGTCGGAAAAAGGAGTTGGCGTCGGCTCTTATGGAGAACGCGAGAGGTTCTCTCCTTCAGGTCAAAGACAAGGAGGGAAAAACCATCTTCATCGCCCCGGACATAGGCTATGCGGCCGCCGTCCGGTGAATACCGCGGAGAGCTCAAATCGTGCTGGAAGGGGGCGTGGATCAAAATCGTTTCTTTTTCCGGATCCCCGGCCTCGGCAAGCGATGCTTCCAAAAGAAAGCTCTTGCCGGCACGCATGCTCACGGCAACCATGCGCTTGCCGCCGGGAGAGATGTCAATAGCCCTATATCGCCCCGAGTCTGTAACCAACGTGTCTGTTTGACTTTTGGTGTCAAAACGCCTCACTTCATAAAAGTGATTATCCTTCTGCTGCACCTCAAGTCTTGTGTAGTATACATAGCGGCTGTCCGGAGAAACGGACAGGCTGCCGAACGCGGCAGTCGTACGGGCGCGGGCTATTTTTTGTGTTTTCTTTTCTTCGGGAATGTATGCATAGAGGCTGTCTCGTGCTTCCTCTTCCCGCGCGCTAAAATAGATCTTGTCTCCCGCAAAAACCGGCTGGTACACAATGATCTCATGCGGAGTAAGCCTTGGAACCTGTGTTGGCGTGAGCTTGATAAGTTCCTCTATGTTTTTCCATTGGATATCTTTTTCATGCTGAAGCATTTCCCACGCAAATCGCTCAAAGCTTTTGTCCGTGACCTTTTTAGAACGACTGTCAAAATCAAACATAAAGGCATGGGCAATGTCTTGCGTGAGCGCGCCCACAGGTTCTTGTGCCGATGATTGTTCGTATGCATACTGAATGAGTTTCATGCCGTACAGGTAAGCGCCCAATCCATACGGCCAGTGGGGGATGTCCAGGTCCCAACGAGAGTAAGGGAGCGGATTTCTCTCCTGTACGGCAGCGCGGAAAATCATATCAGGTATCGAAGCCCTTCCCCTGCCGGGAGGAGCAAATTCGGTTTCAGCCCAGATCGCGGTCCCCTCCAGATACCAGGGTGGCGTCAGTGCCACGGGGGAGGCGGAAAAATAGAACAAAAGACATGAAACGGGATCGTCATTAACGGGAAGCATCTTGCCGAAGATGCCGGAAATCGTCCGGTTGTATCCGTACCGCATGTCCATGGTCAAGACATGGGTTAGCTCATGGTATACGGTGTTGCGCAGATAATTGCCCGGCTGAAAGATGGTAGATCCGGGCTCGGCCCCGGCCGCGTACACGGCCATCCGATTATGGGGTATGGAGGTCGCCCACCCGTTGTGGGTATCGAACGCGTCAATAAACAGGACCTCTGTTTTCTCCTGCGGATACCATTCAAAAATAGGTGTAAGCGTCTCATACGCCTCTTCGCATTGTTCGGCCAGATACGGCACAGCATCTCGCAGCGGCTCCTGGAATATGATATGAAAATGCTCGGTTGTTGTCTCTCCTGATTTTTCTGCGGTGGGCATAGATGCCTGCGGCTCAAAAGCATGGCCGTGGGTCGAGACTGCGGTTAGCAGTGCAATAACCATGAAGCGCAGGATCATATGTTCATTTCTTTTTATTAGTGTTTTTCAATACCCCGCTGCTTGCGGCGGGGTTGCCGCTCAGTTCCCTCTCCCCTGGGGGGAGAGGGTTAGGGTGAGGGGGTATAAAAAGGGTGTTTCCTTATGATACCCCGCGCGCTTGCGGCGGGGAGCTTCATTGACATGCTTCCGGAAGAGTCACGTTGTTGTCCGGCTGCTATGCCTTTACCCTAGTGTTGCATAAACAACACGGCAAGAATATGATAAAGCCAAGGTGGTAAAGGGTTTCCTGGATTTTCGGCCACCTCGGA
>JABXJW010000185.1 GCA_013375395.1 Desulfobacterales bacterium | reverse complement strand
AATTAGTCTATTTCAGCTTATTAGACATGTCTATTTATTCTGGATCTCTCATTCCTGAAAAATCCCTTAAGACATTTGTTCTCCATAGGGAGAAGATATGGTCAGCAAAGCAAGAATCCCAGGGCTTGTCGGCTATTCCTTACCAGGATGGTCATATATGTTTATTCCTTCTTGGCCGGAGGAAAGCCTTAAAGTGGCCTGGTGAGTGCTTTTGCCTCACAAACTGACTAAGGTTTGGTCCTCTTTACGGAAAAGGGGCTTGACTTGTAAAAAAAAGTGCTTACAATGGAGTTACATATTGTAAACAGTGGGTCTACACTGTCTACAAGGTAGTCGTTTTTTGACTGGCAAAAGCTAAAAAACCAGGTCGAGCAAAGTCTAGCAACCTGAGAGTTTAGCAGCCCTGCGTTGGCAGGCTGTTAAATTCTCAGGTTTTTTTATTTGGATCTGGACCGAGAAATGAAAGAGATTGAACAGGTAAAATGTTCGCTTTGCGGGAAGCACACAGCCATTGAAAGAAAAGGGACCGGCAGGCTTCAGAAAGACAAGACTGTTGACCAGGCACCCTACGAGTTCAGATTTGACCACGTGGACCTGGAGACGGCAGCCTTTGTCTCGGTCCGGGAAGCGAGAGGCCGGGGTCAAGGACTCCCTGAGATTCGGAGGATCACCCTGAAGGAAGCAGTTGAGAACGATACTTACAAAGACCTCCGGCAATCCTTGCTTAATCAGTGCTATGGGATAATGAAAATTCTGACCGGGAGTGAAAAATGAGCCTATGCACGGTACGGTGTTCGATCTGCGGCGGCTACATGTCAAGGACCACAACCAAGAGGGGCAAGCCTTTCCTCTATTGTGGTCGGTGCGGCCTTGGTTCTATGGTCCTGAGGCAGTCCACCATTGACGCACTCAACAAGGTATGCCAAAGCATCAGCGAGTCGGACCTACCAGGAGAGACCCTGAAAAAGCAAAGGGGCCAACGGTGAAGGTCATATCAACCCGGGTGACAGATGAGATGTACGCTGCCCTGGTGGAACTTGCGAATGAGAAACAGACGAGCGTGAGCCAGGTTTTAGCTTCAGCGGTCCAGGGACTTATCCAGGGCAAAATACCTCTGAGAACTCCGGGAGGCCAAGATATTTGCCCGCGCTGCGGTCAGAGCTTACACGTCTTAGAGGGACCCAAAAATAAACTTTATTTTTGGTGCTGGCGTTGTGGTTGGGTGGCCTATTTAGGTATATTCGAGATGCCTCAACATATTGAGGACTGGACTAAAAAATGAGGGAGGGGTAAAGATGTTTGAGGGACAAGGTGGAGGGGAGGGCCCTAATTTGAAGGATTTGATTGACCAGGTCCTTAGCGACCGGGAACAACGAAAAGAGGATAGAAAAAAGATCAATGGCATGGCTCAGGACATGAAGCTCGTAAAGGGTATGCTCTGCGACTCTCAAGGTAATTGTAGGCTACCCACCCAAGAGGACCTGATTCGGTTGACCGACAGGGGAAAAATAAGCCCTGAAGGTACGATTCGCAAGGACAACCACAACCAGATGTATGAGCTTTTGAGAGCCTGTCCAGACTGTAAGGAGGGGATGCAACGAGACACCCGCGAGGAAATGGCGAAAGACCCGGAGTCCATGAAGAGAGCGGCTGACGACCCGCAATTTAGAAAAGCCTTCTTAGCTTCTGTGTGTAGTGATGAGAAGTGTCGAGAGGCATTTAATCGAGATATTGACGAGGTAAAAAGTCAAGGCAAGGCAGGAGAAAAAGCGTTTTTCCTGGACAAAAAGTAGGAGGAATGAGAATGTTCGAGGGAGAGGGAGAGCAGGGCCCTGGTTTGAAGGATTTGATTGAGCAGGTTCTTAGTGACCGGGAACAACGAAAAGAGGACAGAAAAAAGATCAATGGGATGGCTCAGGACGTGAAGCTCATCAAGGGGATGATTTGTGACTCTCGAGGAAATTGTAGGCTGCCAACCGCCGAGGATATAGAGAGAATCGCAGCGAAAGAGGTTGGAGTGGACGGAGTAAGACAGGAAATTGAGAAGACCTGGCCGAACCTGAGCGATGAGGAAAAGTCACGGCAGCCAGTAATTCCTAAAGACGCACACAGAACAATGCTCAAGATCATCACCGAATCGCCGGAGAGCCACAAGGGGCTGAACAGGCAGGTTGTGAAGCGATTGACTGGTGATGAGTGGAGCGAGATCTTCAGCGAGATCCCGGAGGTTTTAGAGATGGTGGCACAGGGACTTTGTCGCTCTCCAGAGGAGTGCCGGGACAAATACAACCAAGCTATTGAGAAAGCCAAGAGCCAGCTAAAAGGGGAAAAGGGAAGCTGGCTCACAAGCAAAAAATGAAGGGAGGGTAACAAATGAGCTATGGGGAGGAGATTAAACCCACTCAGCACGAGATTGACACTTTGTATGGGCCGTTCTTTGGACCAAAGGAACCCATTGCAGGGACAAGGATACCCGTGACCAGGACAGCGGGACAGACGAGCTTTCAAAGGCGTGGACAGAGGATCGGGGCAGCGTCCCCGGGTTTTTGGGATCAGCTTAAAACCTGGTGGCAAGAGGGACCTACCTGGCAAAAGGGCTTGGTGATAGGTGGGCCGCTTGTGGTGCTGCTCCTGGCCCTGGCCGGTGGGAAAAAAGAAGAGGTCAAGAAGCTCTAACGGAGGAACTAAAAATGCGTGATCGTGTGATGGAGGGCGCAGGCCCTTTTCTTGGCCCCTACCCTCCAAAGACGGGTCTAATTCCCGGGGAAGCATTACTTCACCGGGGAGGAGCAAGGATAGCTGCACCACCTGAAAGAATAGCGGGAATCTGGGAGACAATTAGTGGGTGGCTCAACACGATCGTAACATGGGTTGGACCTCTGGGCGAGTTGCTTGACCTGCTCGAGCAATACGGGATTATCACACCAACTGAAAGAGAAGGGGCCGAAGGCTTAACCCGCGAGGAAGTCGCCAGGATGATAGAGGAAAAATACGCTATCGCCGCACCGAGCTGGCAAAAGTATCTTCCCTGGGTCGTAGCCGGGGGCTTGGGAGTTGGGCTGATTGCGGTTCTTTTGGCAAGAAGGAAGCCGGTTTACGTAGTCGAAAAGTAAAATGGATCCTATCACCATAATTTCAACGGTTGTGTCCCTAATAAAGTTGCTGACCGGCGGTCAGAAGCTCAACCACGAAGCTGAGGTTGAGAGTGCTATCAGGATGGTTGAGAGAAAAGTAGGGCTGACTCACGATGTCAAATGGGCCTGGAACTGGTACGACTGGCGATACAAGGATGAGTTGGGAAAGGCTGATGAGGTCTGGGACGGAAACAATTTTTGCAACTATGCCGGATATACAATTAACTGGTGGGAGGACCTGGCGCACTTTCAGGATGTGTTGAAGAAGACAACGGCAAGGATTCAATTCTACCTGGAAGAAGCCATGTATAAGTACCAACTCGAGCACCCAGACGAGCTAGGCTACGAGCCGGAGGGAATAATCGAGTTCCTGAAGAAGAACGCCAAATATTTGGTCCTGGGAGGTACAGCCCTGGCCCTCATCGCAGTTTTAGTAACACCAAGGAGGAAATAATGGGTCAAGCACTCAATATTGCCGCAGCTCAGGAGGATGTTAGATATGCCTCCCCGGAGATGTATGAGGACTGGAAGCAGAAGGCTAGGGACAGAGGAGAGATAACCCCCGACCATTACGACACGAAGCCGCCTTGGTGGATGTACCCTTTCGAGCATGATTGGAAGGTCCACAACTGGAACCCGGAATACACCAGCTATGTTCAGGGGTTAATCGCTAGGGCAGGAGCAGACCAGCAGCTTATGTTCTGGACGACCTACTACTCCGGGCCTGAGATGAGAGGATTCTACGGGATAGAGGAAGAAGCGGCCAATTGGGTGGACACAACCTGTCCGAGCTGTGGCATTGCCATACGCGTTTTGAAATCACCCACTTACCAGAACTTCGAGACCTATTGTCCGATGTGCGGTGCTGCCGCCTGTCCAGAGCCTAATACTCAGGGGAGAAAAACTCGCTGGTTAACATTTCTTATCGGGGCAGGGGTCCTCGCAGGCATAGGGCTGGCTAGTGCAAAGCGGAGCAAATAAATGGGCTTGGGCCTTAATATTGCACAAAAACTGTTCGTCTGTCCGTATTGTGGAGCTCCCTTCTCATCTCAGGCAGACCTCGATGCTCATATTGCGAGTGAGCACCCAGGGGAAGTGCCTGGGATAATCGGACTTTTGGACTGGCTCAAGGCCAACTGGCCCTGGGTAGCAGCAGGAGGGATAGCACTAACCGCAATAATAGCTATGACAAGGAAAGGGGCGGCGCGTTCTTGACGCTTTGTGGTTCTATACTCCGCTTCCACTCCAGCGTGAGTACCTCCTTGCCCCTGGGACTTGAGAGGCTCTTCTCCCAGGGGCGGCCTCTTTTCTTCTTCTTCTCCCCCTGGGTTTGCAGGGGCCCGGGGGGAGGGAGCAAACAATGATCGAATCAGGAACAGAAGTTAAGGGTACAAAAGTAGAGACCTCGAGAGACAGCCCCATGAGGGAGAACGTCACCTATGAGTTCCTTTACAGCGTGACTAAAGTTCCCTTCCCTGGCTTCCTGGAAGCTCTCAGGGGCTTTATTTTGAGCATGTGGACTACGCTGATGGGTCGCTTCACGGGCCTCACCGTAATCTATTGGACATTGGACGACATCCAGGGCAAATTTCTTTGGCAAGGGAAGGGGATATCTACCTCAATCTGGGAGGAGATAGCTCTAGGTACGGTTGCCATAGCCTGCCAGGGTATCCTCATAGTTGCGGGGATCGCCACGAGCCTCAAGGCGATATTTGAGTTTACAAGTGAAGTCCCCGAGCCAGTGAAGAAATACGGAACCTGGATAGCCCTGGGTGGCCTTGGTGCTTTGGGCCTTTTGCTGTTCTGGTTGGGGAAGAAAACGACATGAACGGAGCTCTATACCAGGTAGAGGAAATTGACTTAGGAAGTGAAAGGCTGGAGGACGCTGACGGGGATATTGGCCCCAGGGAGATTTTCAGCGAGTTTGACTGCGTGACGGTCCTACATTTGGACGGTGAGGCTCAGATCTCCTTTTCTCTCGAGGGAAGGGAGGATTTCTTTGACCTGGTTCAAGGGATGAGGGTCTATATGCCGAAGGAAGGAAGAAAGAGGGTCCTGGTCATCAACCAGAGCCAGCCAACAAAGAAGCTGATCCTTTTCCTGGGCTACCAGGGCAGATCCGAGATCTGGCGGTAAATTTAGCCCACCCTAGCGAAAAACCGCCTTCATACAGGCCCATACAGCCACTTTCTCAACCTCACCGCTACTTATCCACAGGCGGGACTTTTCTCCCGATTGTGGATAACCTCATAATTGGGAGAGCGCACCACCAGAAAAATTTTTGTCGCTGTTTATGCGGGTTTCAGGAAGGGCAAAAACGGGTGGTTACAGAATTACGTTTTTATAAAACTGGCCAGCTTTGAAAAGGCTTGTCTGGTGAGGGTTTCAGAAAAGAACGGACATTAACGTAATGATCCTTATCGGCCCTTGTCGGAATCTCCGGGACTAACCTTGACCGGCTCCTGGCTCAAGTGCGTGTGCGGTCCGTCCCTGATACATTTGACGTGACAAAACCCGATGTGCCACCCTAATCTCTCGCAAGCGTCTTGAGCATAGGGGGCCTCGACCTCATAAACGTCACCCGTCACCTTATTCTCGACTCTGTATCTCGGCATTTTTCCCCTCCCTCACTTATTTTTGAGATACTGCCCCAGGACCTCCCGCACTAGCTCCGAGATGTCCATGTCCCGCTCTAGGGCCAACCGTTTAATATCCTTTGCCATAGCGGGGTCCAGATAGTAGGTCACTTTTTTATATTCTGCCAGCTTGCTGGATTGCTGTATTACTGGTTCCCTACGTTGCCGTATCTTCGTCTCGGGACGAACTTTGCCAGGTTGCTGTGTTGCTGACTTACTGTCAGTACTGACAGGGCCCTTTTCGTACAGGCTAGGGTCCTTAGCCCTGAGCCTCTGTTTTAGTGCCTTCACGCCTCCCGGAGTCATGCTGTACTTTACCGCCAATTCCTCAGTACTCAGATGCCTTCCCTTCCAGTCCGCAATAAAATCCCGGTTCCTCTGTTCCTTCGGTAGTGCCATTTCTAACCCCCTTTCCTATGATCTGCTAGATTTTAGTGCAACATTTTTCCAGTGATAGGCCACATCTGGCCTATCAGCCCCCTGTGATGTGTCAGATCTGGCCTATCAGCCCCCTGTGATGTGTCAGATGTGACATATCACTTGAGCGTACCAATTTTGGTACATGGTGTACCAATTTTGGTAAAAAAACAAGGGTGCAAAACGTTGCGCGGACGGGTGCAAGACCTTGCATACCACCCTGTGGATAACTGCAAAATCTTGCGTATCACCAGGATATTCCTGATTGAGCTCAGGGCTGCTTGGGTTTCCCTTAGTGTAAGGCTTTTGGACGTTTGAAAGAAAAAGAAAGAAAAAAAGGTGCTGCGGGTTTGCTCCGAAGGTGCAAACCTCTAGTTAGAATAACTCTGGTTAGAATAACTCTAGTTAAAGAAACTAAAGTTCATAGTTCACTTTTGACACACTATATAGTTCACTTTTGACACACTATATAGTTCACTTTTGACACACTATATAGTTCACTTTTGACACAACCTCATTTCTTGGTAACTTTCTCCCTGACTGCCTGTGGAGAATTTCTGGACAAAAAACTTACCTTCCCTTCCAGTCCCATTCCGTTGGGTAAGTAAAATACGATGTATTCGACACCCGAGTAGGCGTATTGTCCCTCGTACTCGACAACCTCGGTGCCGGACTCTGACCAGGTTCCCAGGAGGCCCTTGTTGAACAGGCCCCGTAAGGCGCGGTAAAAACTCTTGGCCGAGACTCCCGCCAGGGAAATCAAGGTCTTCGGCCAGATCATCCCTATCCCGTGTTCCCTGTCCACGCGGTCCTCCAGCCGGGGGCCAATTTTGGCCTTGACCCCGAGAAGGGGCCAAAGTGCCTGCTCCGAAGGTGTAAGGTAAGCCCAATAGCCCTGCTCAATTAGCTCGTATGAGATCGGAAAGTAGGTAGCCGAAGGGGAGCAGAGAGCTTTGTTTTTTAGTATGT
>JABXJW010000184.1 GCA_013375395.1 Desulfobacterales bacterium | reverse complement strand
TCCGATCTCCGCCGAGTCCGAACATGCCCTGGGCTGTACGGTCTCCTCGCCCGAATCCATAAGTGCCCGAGAGCTTGAGCACATGATTCCTTACCCAGGGGTTGGAAATGTACTCATGCCACTCGCCAAGGGTTCGAGTGCGGGAAAGGTCACCTCCCAAGCCGGGATCTGTTTTCTCTGTAGTTGCAGCAACGAAGCGACCGTCTTCCACAGAATTGCTGCGCTTGAAGGCAATGCCGTCAAAATAGCTGAGCTGCGCCCAGATCGCGCCTTCGCTTTTCTCGCTCGGGTTCTCAGTTATGATTGTCTTTCCTTCATACTCGTTTCCGCTCTCCTCTATGAAATCCCGTTCCAAGAACTGATAGCCGATCTGCAAAGAAACGGAGCGATCCCGCTTGATGAGGGGTATATCAATTGCAGCCCCGACAGTTCTGACCTCTTCGGCGTAGTCGTAACTCCACCCATCCAGCGTCCTTACGAGATTCGGATAGATCTGCTGATCTTGAACGGCATACAGGTGAAATGACGGATATAATCCTTTGTATGTATACTCAATGCTGCCGAGAGGAGTCCCATATTCGGATTCGACTCCGGCCAGGAGCCGAAGATTCTGATATTCCGTTGGGTCGGAAAAGGCAGCGCCTATCCCGCCCTCCACACCGTCGAGGCCGGCAGTCAGCCACGGCCCCCAGTAATCAAACTCGATACTCTCGAAGGAGGAGTAAGTCTGTACCTCAATGCCCGTCTTCGATGCCGTCCTTTTCGATGCAGAGCTTTTCTTTTCTCGCTCTTTTCCTTTCCAGTCTGTGCGGATGAAAGGGATTTTCTTGCCTGCCTGCCTCTGCCCGTCATAGGGGAGGAGCGTAAGGTAGTACCCTCTGCTGTCATATGCGGCTGCTGCCATTTTGTTGCCGTCAGGTGAAAAAGAGGATGAGAACACGCCTCCGATGACGTGTGTCAGCGCAGTGGGCACAGATCCGCCGCCAGCTGGGATTTCGTACAGGTTATAGACACCGTTCTCATCACTGCTGAAGACAATGCTTCTACCGGCAGGATGCCAGGTGGGAAAAATGATCTGGCGCCGGCTTTTGTTGAGAACGTGGGCGGCGCCTTCCCTCCTGTCAGAAACAATGAGTGAAAAACCATCTTCGTCTCCACGGACAAAGGCTATGCGGTTGCCATCCGGTGAATACCGCGGGCAATCAAAGCTTTGCTGAAAAAGGGCGCGAGCCAACACGCTTTCTGCATTTTGATCGCCTGCTCTTTCAATGGGGACTTCCACAAGAAGACTATTGCCGGCACGCATGCTCACGGCAACCATGTTCTTGCCGTCAGGAGAGATATCGATAGCTCGATATCGCCCGGAATCTGTAACCAATGTGTCTGTTTGGCTCTCTGTGTCAAAACGCCGCACTTCATACCGGTAGTTATTTTTCTGCTGCACCTCAAGTGAGGTGTAGTATAAATAACGACTGTCGGAAGAAGCGCTCAGGCTTCCAAAGGCTGCGGTGGTGCGAGCATGGGCTATCTTATGCGTCTTCTTTTCATCAATATCATAGACGTAGAGACTGTCTCGCGTTTCTTCTTCCCGTGCGCTAAAATATATCTTGTTTCCCGCAAAAACAGGCTGAAACACGATGATCTCTCGGCCCGTGAGTCTTGGGACCTTTGTCGGCGCCGATTTTGTGAGTTCTTCTATGTTTTTTTGTTGGATTTTCTTTTCGTGAGAAAGCATATCCTGAGCAAGTTGCCTAAATCTCTTGCCTGTTGACTTGATGGCACGACTGTCGAAATTGAACATAAATGCCTGGGCGATACCTTGCGTGAGTTCGCCCACGGGTTCTTCTGCCGACGATTTTTCGTATGCGTATTGGATGAGCTTCATGCCGTACAAATAAGCCCCCGATCCATAGGGCCAATATGGAATCTCCAGATGCCAGCGAGAGTAGGGGAGCAGATTGCCTTCCTTCACGGCACAGCGAAATATCATGTCCGGTATGGAAGCCCTGCCGCGGCCGGGCGGGGCAAATTCGGTTTCGGCCCAAATTGCGACTCCCTCCAGATACCAGGTTGGAGCCAATACCACAGGGGAGGCGGAAAAATAGAACAAGAGCCAGGAAAGAGGATCATCATTGACTGGAAGCATCTTGCCGAAGATACCGGAAAGGACCCGATTGTATCCGTAGCGCATGTCCATGCTCAGTACGTGCGTCAGTTCATGGTACACGGTTTTTCGCAGGTAGTTGCCCGGCTGAAAGATGGTTGAGCCCGGCTCCGCCCCTGCCGCGTATACGATTATCCAATTGTGGGGCATGCAAGTCGCCAACCCGTTGTGGGTGTCGAATGCATCAAGAAAGAGGACTTTAATTTCTTCTTGGGGATACCATCCAAAGATAGGTGTAAGCGTCCGATACGCCTCCTCGCACTGTTCAGCCAGATACGGGACGGCGGATCGCAGCGATTCCTGAAATATGATATGAAAATGTTCGGTCTTTGTTTCTTCCAGCTTCTCGGTCGTCGGCACAAATCCTGCTTGATAATAGGCGTAGCAATGATTCGATGCCATAATCAATATTGCAATGATCATTAACCTGAGTGTCATGTCTTTGCACCTCGGCAAAACGGAGTCATAGAAAGTTCTGGAGTTGTTCCATATAATGAGCTAGAAAAGCCCGTGTTATGACAGATCACTGTGTAAGAGCTTAGGTTCTTACATACATACTCGGTCAAACGATTTCAAGTTCCTGAATATGGATGCTTTTGTAAGGTGTAAGGTTTGATGAACTCGTAAAAAGTTCAAATTAGACGGCAAAGTAAAAAGCTCCAAATTCAAGGCGCGCAAATCCTGAGGAATGAGGCGTACTTATGGTACGCCGCAGTGACGAAGGATGCAGCGCAACGCAGAAGTTGGACTTTTTACGAAGCCGTCAGGTTTACGCAAAAATCACATGCTCCCTGAATCCGCAATCCCTCCTGTGGGCAGGCCGTTGCAGGCTGTAGGCCGCAATCCTGTAGCTGTATTGTTTCTCAGCGCCCTGATCGTGCTGATGTCTGCCGGAGCAGGTGCAAATGCCGGCAGCGCTTCACCCAAAGTTGTGATCCTGGAATTCCACGGGATGAAACAAGGCATTCTTGACGAAGATCTGGCGGGGTTGCCCAATTTTCAGGAACTGATAAAGGGTCCTGATAACGAGCAGGCATATGTCTATCTCCCCCGTGTCTTGACCACCATTCCTGCCGCTTCCCAGCCGGCCGGGACCGCTATGTATACGGGGGTCTATCCACAGCGCACCGGGGTCGTCTCCACTATCTGGTTTGACCGTACCACAACAAAGGTGTGCACGCTCGTTTCTTATTCGCAGCGACGAATCAACCGCATCCTTGCGGCGAATGGGGTCAAAAGCCTGTTTGACTACGTGGGTGAAGCGGGCAAACATTCCATGACCACCATGTTCATGCTCACAAACGGGGCGAAATGGTCCGTGAAATCCGGCGCCTTTTTCTGGGGCAACGCCTCTGTTCTCGGTCTTTTCCGCAACTGGCGCTGGTTCCCGCACTCTCCCTACGTGGATAACAGAACCATCAGCGGTTTTCTCACCGGTCGCCTCTTTTCTTATCGGAAAAGTTTCTCAGGCATTCGTAAGGGCCACAACCTTGTGCCGGACGTGATGGCAGTACAACTGCTTGGGACAGACCTGTTTTCACACTTTCCAGCTCGGGATCTCGAAAAGCGGAAAGCTTCCATGGATGAGATCCAGAAACACTATGCCCGGTCGGTTCTTGACCCTCTGGTCGGCAGGGTCATACGTTCACTAAAGAAGGCCGGGTATTACGAGGATACTGTCTTTGTACTGGTCTCGGAGCACGGTTTCACGCGAATCGAGAAGCACATCCCCGACAACACTCTCAGCCGCAGTCTGAGGGGGCATTTCAATCTGCCCGGGGTCGAAACGTGCAACCGCCTGGCCGAGGCAGTGATCATGCTGGGGGCATGTACCAAGGAGGTCTACCTGAAAAACCGGCAATCGAGACGTTGGATGGACCCGCCTCGGTTGTTTGCCGACGTGAAGCCGGCCGTGGACCTGATCCTTGCCAACCCGGATGTTCAGACCTGCATGAACACGCTTGTGATCCGCCAGTATCCTGGTGAGCGGGACGAAGGTGTGGCCGAGCGTGACCAATGGTGGGCTTTTGACTGGCGGACCTATCAGGACGGCGCCGGAGACGACCTTGCGTTTTCACGGGCCCTGCGTCCTTTGGATTCACTGGCCGAGCATTTTGAACTCGGACAATACGTGGTACGGGGGTTGAACCGGCAGTACACCAGAAGGACAGCGCCGGATATCAAGCTGATAAACAAAAAAGGGTATTATTTCGAACGGGATTTCGACAAGTACGGCCATCACGGCAGTTACTACCCGGCCGATTTCACTGTGTCCTTCTGGGTGGCCGGGCCCGGCTTGGCCCGGATCATCCCCGGCCGCCACGTCCTCGACCGCACTGCTTCAACTTTGGATCTGGTTCCCATGGTGACCTATCTTCTCGGGGTGCCGGAACCGGCCGGACTTGACGGCGCCAATCCTCTGGCAAATTTGCAGGGCAAGCTTGACGGCTTCGTAAAAAGTCCAACTTCTGCGTTGCGCTGCATCCTTCGTCACTGCGGCGTACCATAAGTACGCCTCATTCCTCATGATTTGCGCGCCTTGAATTTGGAGCTTTTTACTTTGCCGTCTAATTTGGACTTTTTACGAAGCCGTCAAGCTTAGCCCGGATAATTCATGAACAATTCGCCCACAGGAGAAAAGCATATGAAGTCATTCATTTCTCTCTTTCTCGTCCTTACAATGACAGCCCTTAGCACCGGTTGTCTCCTGCTGGGAAAGAACAAGGAATACCAGCCGTTTGATACCAGCGGGCTTGACCGGCTCTCTGCCGGCCGGACAACAGCGTCAGAGGTGACGGAAATGTTTGGCGCTCCAACCGAGGTGGTAAAGCTATCCAACGGTAATGCTTACATCTACAGGCGCTCTCTAAGCAAGGGAACCGGGCTATGGTTAATACTATTGAGTTTTGGAAATTATGATACGGACCACGATCAACTGGTTTTCTTTTTTGATCAAAATGACGTATTGACTCACTATGGCGTCAGCCTGAACGCCCGGAAGGCATCCTATGGGCTCCCGTTTTGATGTTGCCTTTGTCCTCATAGCCTTCTTGCTTTCAATCGCTCTTCTTTCTGCCTGCATTTCGTATCGGTTTGTAAGGGCGGTGCAGGGAAACGAAGTCGCGCCCCCCGACGGTGCATTCCAGTTGGGAAAGACAAGCTTGGGAGAGGTGCTCTCTGCGCTTGGGGCGCCGGATGAGCTGGCGGAACTGGAAGGAAAAGACCTTCTGCTCTATGAGAGGGCAGTGCTTGAAGACAGCAGGCTTACTCTGGGTATTCCGCTGCCCGATATCATAAGACCAAACGTCGATTTGAGCGCTTACGGGACTCTTGTACGCTACGACCGTCTCTGGCTCCTCTTCACTCCCGACAGAATTCTCCGCCAGATGATGTTGGAAAAAGATTCCAGCCGTCCTTATCTGAAAACCTTATTCAAACAAAACTGAGCAATATTCTTGTCGCCGGCAGTGACTGTGCCCGATCATGCACGGAAATGACTCTGCCCTGGAAGAGTACTCCGGAGCACGCCTGTCAAAAACAGTCGAAAACAAAATCAGGCTCCACAAATTGGGCCGGGTAAATTTTCTTGACAAAAGTGGGGGATGGGCGTATTTCTTCAATTTCTTAAGGAGCTTGAACAGGAGATATACCTTTGATTAAGGGCTTTATCAGGATTAACATTGACCTGTGCAAGGGGTGCGGGCTTTGCATTGTGGCGTGCCCCAAGGGGGTTGTCAAGATAAGCGACAAGCTCAATGTCAAAGGCTACCATCCAGCCGAGTATGCGGAAAGTCAAAAGAGCAAGAAGCGCAAATGTAACGGGTGTGCCCTGTGTGCCATAACTTGCCCTGATGTTGCCATTGAGGTGTTTCGTGGGTAAGAGATTAATGTGTGGAAGTCATGTGATTGGAGAGGCGGCAACGCGCGCCGGGTGTCGCTTTTATGCGGGCTATCCAATCACGCCGCAAAATGAACTCCCCGAATACATGTCCGGGCGGTTTGCCGAACTTGAAGGCGCCACCTTCATTCAGGCTGAGAGCGAGCTGGCTGCCATCAATATGGTAATGGGGGCAAGCATGGCCGGAGCGCGGGCCATGACATCGTCGTCAAGCCCCGGGATCAGCCTGAAACAGGAAGGCATCTCCTACCTTGCCGGCATGGAATTGCCTGCCGTGGTGGTTAACATCATGCGGGGAGGACCGGGGCTTGGAAATATTGCCCCGAGCCAGCAGGACTATTTTCAAGCCACAAGGGGCGGTGGGCACGGCGATTATCGAGCTATCGTGCTCGCTCCATATTCAGGGGGCGAACTGGTCACCCTGACCACAAAGGCATTTGATTTGGCCGATGCCTATCGCATGCCGGTCATCCTGCTGGGAGACGGCCTGATGGGCCAGATGATGGAGCCAGTAACCTTTCCGGACCCGATCGATCCGGCCGGCCTTCCTCAAAAGGACTGGATGCTGGATGGCGCCGGTGGGCGAGACAGCCGGCTTATTTCCTCGTTGCGGCTTGACCCGCCTGAGATGGAGCAGTTGAACTGGAATCTGGCCAGAAAGTACGCAGCCATCTGCGAGCGTGAGGCCGAGTGTGAACCGTACCTTCTCGACGATGCCGTGCTCGCGGTTGTGGCCTTTGGCACAGCCGCCCGTATTGCAAAAGGGGCTGTCAACCGCGTGCGCAAGGCCGGTATGAGGGCAGGGCTTTTTAGACCCGTCACACTGTGGCCGTTTCCTGCAAAAGAACTAAGGGCCTTGACCCGTGGCATAAAGCATATCCTGGTATTTGAAATGAGTCTTGGTCAAATGGTCGAAGACGTGAAGATCGGCGTTGGCGAGCAGCCCACTGTTCACTTTTACGGAAGGCCGGGTGGGATTATATCAACACCCCATGAGATCGCAGATGCCATAACCAGGGTGATTTACAGATATGGGCTTGATGCCTCAAATAGCTAGTGCCCATCCATAAATGAATTTCAAAACTCTGGGCACTGATGTCAGTTTCCAATTCAGAAATGAGCAATTT
>JABXJW010000021.1 GCA_013375395.1 Desulfobacterales bacterium | reverse complement strand
GCTTATCATCGTAGGTCTGAAGAGAAGTCACATTGGGATGCTCGCTGTCGAGTATGCCGTCATTATTACCGTCACCGCCGTTGGGATGGCGGTTTTCTTCCTCGTCACTGATCCCATCATTATCGACATCCTTCTTGAAGATGGCAGCAACGGTCTTGTTAGAGTCCATGGTGATGGTTGCAGGATTGTCTGAACCACTCAAATGACCACTCCATTCGCTGAACACCCAGCCTTCATCAGCAGTAGCTGTCAACGTCACCTCAGTGTCCTCATCATAGGTGCCATCAGCAGGATCAAGCGTCACACTGCCTGAGCCCTCGGTGGTTACAGTAAGGGTGTACTCAGTGGGTAGCACCTCGGTAAAGGTGGCCGTCACATTCTTGTCAGAGTCCATGGTGATGGTTGCAGGATTTTGTGAACCACTCAAAGCACCACTCCATTCGCTAAAAACCCAGCCTTCATCAGCAGTAGCTGTCAACGTCACCTCAGTGCCCTTATCATAGGTGCCATCAGCAGGATCAAGCGTCACACTGCCTTGACCCACCGTGGTTACAGTAAGGGTGTACTCAGTGGGTAGCACCTCGGTAAACGTAGCCGTCACATTCTTGTCAGAGTCCATGGTGATGGTTGCAGGATTGTCTGAACCACTCAGATCACCACTCCATTCGCTAAAAACCCAGCCCTCATCAGCAGTAGCTGTCAACGTCACCTCAGTGCCCTCATCATAGGTACCATCAGCAGGATCAAGCGTCACACTGCCTTGACCCACCGTGGTTACAGTAAGGGTGTACTCAGTGGGTTGCACCTCGGTAAACGTAGCCGTCACATTCTTGTCAGAGTCCATGGTGATGGTTGCAGGATTCTGTGAACCACTCAAATGACCACTCCATTCGCTGAACACCCAGCCTTCATCAGCAGTAGCTGTCAACGTCACCTCAGTGCCCTCATCATAGGTACCATCAGCGGGATCAAGCGCCACACTGCCTTGACCCACCGTATCGACCATCAGCGTATACTGAGTGGGCGCGGTGACCGTGATGTAGTCTGTCTCGGTTTTGGTGTCTGTTGCCCCGTCGTTGTCGGTCACCGTCAGGGTTACGGTGTAGGTGCTGGCCTCGGTATACACGTGGGTGGGGGTTTGCCGCGAGCCGGTTTCGTCGTCTCCGAAGTTCCACTCGTATGAGTAAATGTTGCCATCCGGATCATCTGAGGCTGAAGCGTCAAAGTTGACTGTCAGTGGTGCCTCACCAAAGGTCGGATCAGCCACGAAGCTCGCCGTCGGATCCAGGTTTTGCTCGGACGAGACAAACCCTGCAAGTTCAAAAGGCTCCTCTGCGCTTCCTAGCTGGAATGGGCCATTTAACGCACCTTTAATAGTAAAGAATTCCAGATTTTGGATATCGATTTCCAGGGTCAACGTAGCCTTAAGTTTATAAAAAATCTTTTCGCCCTGGCCGGTTTGCGTGTAGAGCGTAACCGGAATATTGTCGTTTCGGGTATCATCATCCAACTCAATCGACCAGTTGTACTCTGGTATCGGCTCTGGATTTGTCAGTTCTCCTTTGTATCCTTCGAGTGTTACTTTACCTCCCAGTGCCTCAATAAGGGCGTGATAGGTCGTACCTTCGCCAAAAGAATCGAACTTGACTTGCCCGATTAGGTAGGCTCTGAGGTAATAATCGCCTTCGCTATCAACCGAAAATCTTCTGGAAATCCAGGATATCGCCTTTTGATCTACATCAACACCGTAATTGTCTTTGAAATCGTCGCTGAGATTGACCTTTGCAAAGCCTCGTACCAACATGCCACCTATCGGCGTCACACATCCCTCAGCCATGGCATTCATTTGGAAATCGCCTCCAAATTCCGTTAGACTAGCAGATGCCGTATCTGACAAGGAGCCTGATGCCGGTGGAAGACTTGTTTTTGTATCTCTACAGAAGATACTATCTATGAAATTATAAGGCGGCTCGTACAAAGTGCCATTTCGCTCCACTGAATACGTGAAATCCTGATAGTCTTCCTCCCAAACAATCGCTGCCTGAGCTTGTGCAAATGCTAAAACAAGAAAGAGTACTGCTATCCCTATTATAATTCTTTTCATGACCCCCCTCCCTTACTGATAAACCTCTGAAAAAGAGAACTCTTAATTGCTCAATTGCCACTCTTTAGTAGAATGTTTTCGAAATAACATTGTATCTTATGCTGTCATTGCAGGGAGCGTAGCGACGAAACAATCTCCTGGAAGTTCATCTAGTTAGAGATTGCTTCGCTATCGCTCGCAATGGCAAATTGTTGTAACATTATTCAGGAATCAACCTAACTAGTGACTAACTATAACTAATCAACATTTTTTCTAAGGCGATCTCCAAACACTTTTATGTCGGCTTCCTTCTCCAGCCTTGCTGCCATCTCGGCAAACGCTTTCGCTTCTTTTTGTCGAATTATTGTTTTTTTGATTTCATCCCTCACCTCCTTAAAAGATTTAAAATTAGCCGGGATGATCTCGTCGACTGTGAGAATATGATATCCAAATCTTGTCGTTACGACATCGCTTATCTCACCCGTGTTTAGCATGAAGAGTGCTTTCTCCAATGCCGGCAGCGTTCTGCCTTTTTCGATGGTTCCCATGCTTCCCCCTTCCAAAGCCATGGGGAGATCAATGGAGCACTCTTTAGCCAATTGACCGAAGTCTTCACCTTCCCGAAGTCCCACCAGCACTTTTTCAGCTTCCTCTCGAGTCCTGAGCAATATATGCCTTGCTTTCACCTTTGGAGGTGATGAAAATTTGTGCCGGTTTTCCTGATAATATCTCTTAAGCTCGTCTTCGTTGACCTTGAGCCTGCTGGCCACTTGATTTTGAAGGAAACGAGCAATAATTAAATTTTCTTCATATCCTTTAACCTTCTTGACTATCTCTTTGTCATGCTTCAGGGCTTGAACAGATTCTTGCTGCAATATTAAAAGCCGCCTTATCAGGTTTTTCAGGAATTGCTTTTTCTGTTCGTATGAGATCTCTTTCTTGCCAGTTTTTTTGTTGTATTCCAGGATTAAACGGCCCACCTCTGACTTCATAATGGACACGTTATTGACTGTTGCAACAACCACATCCTCGGCCGCTGCAAAGCAAAGAGCAGTCTGTGTGCGCCCAGCACATAAATTGAGAGCCAGGAGTGCCGCAGCACCTGATATGACAAATCTAATAAGGCGGACAGAACGTGCTAAATTCATAAAGACCCCTTATTGCACAGGACTAGCAAGGACCCGATCAAGGAGTATCGAGGCATGCTTGCTGATAAGCTCATCTGGGTGATCTTTTGCTTTTTCCAGGCTCTCCCGGTCTGATTCATCCACGAACTGCTCAACACACATGAGCGCTATTCTTCCAGTCTCCTGGTCATCATCCCAAAGCAAATCCAGTAGTGCCTTGTAATTTTTGGGTGTCACATACCCAATGAGGGAAAAGGCCGTCTCTTTACGAACCTCCGGGTCTTTTGATTCTAATTTTGGAATTAACGCTTTATCAGTGTCCTCTGCTCCAATCCCCGCCATAGCCCGTATTGCTTCTTTTTGTATTGTGGCATCCGGGCTATCCAGAAGGGGCTCAACCGCCTCTTTCAACTCCGTTCGGCGCTCCGAGGGTCCATAAGCAGAGGAATACTTTGCAAGGGTCTTCAGCCATGAAACCTTTTGGTCTTTTTCAGCGTTTTCTCTTTGTAATAAGTCGCCAAAGATGGAAGGCGCCCCCGGGCTGGTAGCAAGAGCTCGTAATGTGTCTTTTTCCAATCGTTTTTCTTGTATTTCATCTGCCAGCATCTCATTAAGCTCTGGGCTATTCAGCCTGGAGAGGGCAAAGGCACTGGCGGTCTGGTCCCGGTCATTGGAAGAATGCACATACTCCTGAAGTAAGCCCAATGCTTCAGAAGTATCGATCTTTGCCAGGATATTGAAACTGTTGCGACGAATCTCCGGGTCGTCGATCTGAGGCAACAGGGCCTCAATATAAGGAACGCATGCCGGGCTGCCAATCAATGACAATGCCCTGACGGCAAGATCTTTTGCATGACTATTGCCTTCAGACATAAAGTCTGAGACAACTGGTAAAACGCGGTTTTTCCCGATTATGGCCGCCGTTACTAAAGCTTGCCCACGAAGGGCAAAACTCTTGTCTCTGGCCTTTTCTTCCAAGATTTCGTAAACCAGGTCTGCTGTGTCGCTATTCAAGCCGATAAATCCTAACGTATCGATGGCTTCCGAAACGACCGCACTATCCTTGTCCTCGAGAAAATTGAGAAGAAGATAGACAGTTTCAGAAGAAGGATGCTTTCTCAGGTCCGAGACCGCCCGAACACGGGCTGAAACATTTGGATCAGTTAATGCTTTTGATGTGGATTCAAGCCAAGAGGTATCTTTCTTCTCATCTTCTATTGCTTTGCCATTGTCGTTCGATATGACTTCTGCCGGAATAGGTGAGGTCTTATCGGTGTTTTTGTGCACTACCATAGTGAGGGGCCGCATTGCGGATTTGCGATGATGCACAATGGACGCGTATCCCACGGTGCACAGTATGGATAACAGAATCAACCACAATAAAGGGGACTTAGCAGAAATGCGACTCACGGCGCGTCTGCTCCCTTTAGCCGCCAAGTGTAATTAAGGCCGGCTTGACTAGTGGAATCAAACTGAATAAGTAAAATCAACAAAGACAAAACAGAGTTGACACGGGTCGCGCTTGAATGCGACCCGCATCACTTTTTTTAAAGTTATAGTTCAGTGTCAACTCCATATTCGCACTGCCAAGGAGAACAATATTCGGTGCCCATAATTCCGATGTATTTCAGGATGACATTGTCGTCACCATAACGAATGTCAGCCGTATTGTTGCCGGGAATTGTTACCCTTACTCTGATGGCATCACCCTGTTTCAGATTGTACACTGAGTCGCCTTCCATGTTGGTTGTGCCGGTCTCAGGCAACACCATAACGATGCCTTCTTCCCATAATGCCTTGGTGGTGTACAGAGCATCGATCAGAGGAACAGCAAAGAGTCCGGGAAGCGTACGAGCATCCATTACGAAGGCACTGGAAAAACCGGGCGTTGCGTATGGACCTGGAAATGCTTCTACCGTCACGCTGGGATTGGCCAGAGGCACAAAGAAAAGTTGCCCCCATGGTGCTCTGTACCGCCCGGTTTGTTCTGCACGGGTCCAGATGTCTGCGTCCGCTCCGTCGTGTTTCAGGACGCAGTCAACAATGTTCAGATTGATATCGCTTTCCGGTTTCATCTGAAGAATAATTTTCCACGTGTAGACAGCCTGATTATAGGCATCTGCCAGCGAGGACAAATACTCGGGAAAGCAAGGATCGGGAAAAGGTTGACCGCCAGTGTTCGAGAACGACTCATAAGGCCAGATGGATCTAAAATCACTCCAAGAATTGATCATGCGCCCGAAGCCGTCCAGGCCATTCTCAACGACCCTATCCCTGATGAAGTCATTGAAATAATTGGCGGCATCACAGCCGACCGCGTCAAACTCGGGACGATTTCCCGCAAAGGCGGGGGTTGCCATAAGGGTGACTGCAAGTGAAACCAGGATAATTTTTTTGATCATCTGTCTTTCCTCCTTCTCTTATTTTCACTCAACTGTTGAAAGAGGCGATTGCAAGACGCAATCGTCCACATAGCCGTTTACTTATCTCTCACCTCCCTTCTCTTTGTGTCCTTTAGAAAAGATGACAATCTCTATCGATTGTTTCTCCGTTCCCGTAACGCAACAGAGCCACGGGATTGAGCCTTTTATGGAGCGAGTTTAAAGTTTAATGGGGAAGCATTTAGGAAAGTATTGCCGACGCTATTAATTAATTGAAGTTGCAACCGTCGTGCCACTAGTAAAAAGGGCGTTTGAAAGTCTTAAGTTCTGCACAGATCGCCGCAACAAATTCAGCAAGTTGGATGCCATCTTGGTATAAGATTGCCTTTCCAACAAGTCATTCGTTCTTCAATTTCTCGTGATCTGTTAGCGCCCAAGCAGGCTCTTTTTGCCCTTGTTTTTTAAGGAAGGAGCGGCAAAGCCTTTTGCCTATTGGAAATGGACAAAGGACAAATTTGTCCAACTAAAAACGAGCGATTGTCCTACCTTTATGAATCACGGAACCCCTTAAGGCTTTGCACATCAATCCCGTGCTTGCGGATCAATTCCCAAAACGCCCGGCGATTCTTTTGTGCTGCCCGGGCTGCTCGGCTAATGTTTCCCTGATAAGCCTCCAAGAGCTTTGTGATGTAATCTTTCTCGAATTGCTCAATCACCTGTGCCTTCGCTTCCTTGAATGGTTCCTGGCCCAAGGTTGTTTCCACTGATGCTAAGACGATATCAGAGCGTTGGATCACCGCTTCCTCAGTAAGCACTATAGCACGCTGGACCACATGTTCTAATTCTCGCACATTTCCTGGCCAGTCATGGAGCACCAGTACTTGCACGGCCTCCGGGGAGAAGTCGGACACTTGTTTGTTGAACCTGGCTGAATACCTGGCTAAGAAATGGTGAGCTAAAAGAGGGATGTCTTCTCGTCGCTCTCGAAGGGGCGGCAGCTTGATCGGGACAACATTCAAACGATAATACAGATTGCGGCTCAGCGTCCCTTCCATCACCGCCTTTTCTACGTCAATGTTTGATGCTGCGATGACTCGCACGTCGGCCCGGTATGTCTTGGTAGAGCCGAGCGGCCGGTATTCCTTCTCCTGGAGGAAGCGCAAGAGCTTGACTTGTGCAGACGGTGGAAGACTCACAATCTCATCTAAAAACAGGGTGCCGCCATTGGCCTCGTGAATTAATCCGGGCTGTGATGTGGAGGCATTAGTAAAGGCTCCAGCCCTGTGGCCGAATAATTCGTTTTCCAGCAACTCCACGGGGATGGCCCCGCAATTAACGGGGACGAAGGGCTTTGCTGCTCGGGGGCTGAGATAGTGAATCGCCTGGGCGCACAACTCCTTGCCCGTGCCGGTTTCCCCCGAGATGAGGACGCTCGCATCGCCGGCAGCTACGATGGGGATCTTCTTTATCTCCGCGCAGAAGGAGGGGCTTTCTCCAACCAATTGGTGATCATTTGGTAGATGCTCATAGAGGGCAGAATATTCGGTGTCCACTATTCCGATGTATTAAGGACGAGATGTTTCGGGTTAAGACCAATCGGCACCACAGTGTCCTGTGGCTTTCGTTGCCACCTTGCCCCGGGTTTGCTTTGCGAAATGAAATCTTGGGGGGCGAGGGCGCATACAAGCTTGCTGTTGCCATTGAGATTGGCGTAGTTTGAGATTTTTTCTATAAGATTGGAAATCTTGGCTTGAAAGCTCTATATAGCAAAGCTATGTGCAACCGCCGTGCCACTGGCATAACACCCTCGTGAAGCACTCTATTTCTGAAAAGGACAAGCCAATAAATCAGGCGCCTTAGACGTTATTCTACCGGACCACTCGTCCTGTTAACGGGCCCTCAGGAGTCAATTTCTTGTGACCCGTTAGCGCTAAAAGCGGGTTAGTTTTGTCCTTGCTTTCTCGAGGGATGAGCGGAAAAGCCTTTTGCGTGCGGGATGTAGAGGAAGGACAAATATATCCCGGCGGAAGCAGTGGATTGTCCGACCTTTATGAAGAGCGGAGCCGCTTGAAGCCTTGCACATTGATCCGGTGCTTGCGGATCAATTCCCAGAACGCCCGGCGATCCTTTTGTGCTGCACGGGCCGCTCGAGTAAGGTTGCCATGATAAGCAACCAAGAGCTTTGTGAGGTAATCTGTCTCGAATTGCGCTATTACCCTTGCCTTCGCCTCCTTGAACGGTTCCTGACGCTGATTGGCTTCCAGTCGCGGCAACACAATGTCATGGCGTTGAATCGCGGCCTGCCTGGTGAATACTGCAGCACGCTGGACCACATGTTCTAATTCTCGCACATTTCCCGGCCAGTCATAGAGCACCAGTACTTGCACGGCCTCCGGGGAGAAGTCGGACACTTGTTTGTTGAACCTGGCTGAATACCTGGCCAAGAAATGGCGGGATAAAATGGGGATGTCTTCTCGTCGCTCTCGAAGGGGTGGCAGCTTGATGGGGATAACGTTCAAACGGTAGTAAAGATCCCGGCGCACCGACCCTTCTCTCACCGCCTTTTCTATGTCAATATTTACTGCTGCGATAATTCGTACGTTGGCCTGGCTTGTCTTGGTAGAGCCGAGCGGCCGGTATTCCTTCTCCTGGAGGAAGCGCAAGAGCTTGACTTGTGCAGACGGTGGAAGACTCACAACCTCATCTAAAAACATGGTGCCGCCCTCGGCCTCGTGAATTAATCCGGGCTGTGATGTGGAGGCATTAGTAAAGGCTCCAGCCCCGTGGCCGAATAATTCGTTTTCCACCAATCCCGCCGGGATGGCCCCGCAATTAATGGGGACGAAGGGCTTTTCCGCTCGCGGGCCGAGGTAGTGGATGGCCTGGGCGCACAACTCCTTGCCTGTCCCTGTTTCCCCTGAGATAATGACGCTCGCATCGGAGGCAGCCACAACGGGGATTTTTTTTATCTCCGAGAAGAACGAGGGACTTTCTCCAAGCAATTGTTGACCATTTGGAAGCTGCCGAAACGCACTTAGCATTTTTCAGAGCTCTTCAGATATCCCCCCCGGCCCAGGAGAGTTACTCTAACCCTAATTGAGCGAAAGGTTATGCTGCTTTTTTGGATTCTTGATTCTTGAGAGAGCCCTTAGTTCATGAAATACTCTGGTCGTTCTCTCGGTAGCCGTCTATAAGATATGGTAGAAAAAAACTGGCTAAAGCCATTGATGCTATTGCCCCGTCAGCCATGGGCATTTTCAATGACCGTTTCCCTCGTTATCGCAAATCACCTTCTTAGAAGATGGGGCATTGGGCCGGGCATCTCAGGTATGCTGTTCACAGCACAATGTCAATGCCAACCACAAAGGCCGATGTCCTTTCAAACTCGTTGAAAGAAATGTCACTTTGAAGTTATAGAGGGATAAAGGCTTGTCTACAAATTATGTATACCCAAACTAATCTGGCGAGTAAATGGGGTGAATAATGTATTCTAAAAAGGGAAAATACCCTAGTTTTGGGTGTATCCCCTAGGAGAATGGTACGCGGGAGGGTGAGAGAAATTTTATGCAGAAATTCGGCTCTTTGCTCAAGGCTCGTGTAGTGTTCCGCAGATTCCGCCAAAGGCATAAGAAAGAGAGCCCGTGGTGCGTACCCAATTCACCATGGGCCAAACCCGAGACGCGAACAAGGATCGAATCCTTGTAACTTTCTTTCACGTATAATATAGTATCTCGGAATTTCTACAACCTATTGAAAGTATAGCTATATATTGGCCCTCTTGGACCCTCTATCAGGGAACATTGGAATGATGGAATACTGGAATAATGTAAAAACAAGAATCCTCTTCTACCCAATATTCCATCATTCCAACATTCCAATTGTGAGCGAAGCGAACTAAGTTCGAAAGCGAGCGTTCATGATCAGGCGGCCACGTAAATCCCCCTGCCGGCTCTCTTGATTTTGCGCTGCTTGGACGTTCTCATTAGAATATTGCGGACTTTCTTATCGTCAAACCCGGTTTTCTTTATCAACGTTGGAGCATCAACGCCTTTCTTCGACCCCTTGATAATTTTGATGACCTGGTCGGTGGCCGTCAATGCAGCGGCTTTCTTTTTTGCGGGGGCCTTTCTCGTAGTTTTGGCCTTGGTTTTCTTTGCAGCAGCCTTTCTTGTAGTTTTAGTCTTGGCCTTTCGTTCCTTGGCAGCCTGAGCATTTTCGAGTTTGTCGACCGCTTTCATCAGACTTTCCGTCTTCTTTGCGAGTGCCTTTAGAGATTTCGATGCCGTCTGCAAATCCTTTTTCAGCTTTTTCATTGATGCTTACCTCCTTGTTCGGTTTTAGTTCGTTTGTAATCTACCATCTCTTTCAGTTCCTTGCCGCATTTGAGAAAAGGTAGCTTCTTTGGTTTGACGTGGATGTGTTCCCCTGTTTTCGGGTGTCTTCCCGTGTACGCTCTATATTCCTTGACACAAATGTTGCAAAAATCCCTGATCTCGACCCTTTCACCCATAACAAGGGCCTCGGTGATTTTACCGAAGAATGTGTCTACAACCGCCTGGGCCTTGCGTCTTGTGAGCCCGGTTTCCTCTCTCAGGGCATGTATTAAATCAACTTTGGTCATGTGCTCCTCCCGAAATATCAATTAAATCAGGATCATAAGAATGTGGATTCATGCAAGAATCTTGCCAAACCGTTAAATTTTTGAGGCATACCCGTATCTTAGGGGGTGTCTTAAACATAACCTAATTATTTCAATGGATTAGTTTGGCATTGCCGGCTAAATCTCCATAAGAACAAGGCGATCAAAAGGCTCCTTTGACAAAACATGCCAGGTGAGCTAGAAAATGTACCAGCTTTTGTGGCTACTACCAAAAGAGGAGGGCTGATTCTTTGAAGATTTCAGTGGTAAAGAACATTCTTGAAGCAAACGAACGGATAGCGCAACAGAACCGCAAGCTGTTTCAAAATGAGAATGTGGCTGTCATCAACCTGATGAGTTCGCCTGGTTCCGGAAAGACATCTCTGCTGGAGCGGACCATAGATGCCGTAGGTGATCGGGTCCGCATAGGTGTCATCGAGGGGGACATCCAGTCCAGCAAGGATGCCGAAAGGATAGCTCAAAAGGGGATCAAGGCGGTTCAAATCAACACGGATGGGGCCTGTCATCTGGACGGCAACATGATACGTGATGCGCTTGCCGACTTTGACTTGTCGGAACTGGATCTGCTTGTGGTTGAAAATGTGGGGAACCTGGTTTGTCCTGCTGAGTTTAACGTGGGCGAAGACCATAAGGTGATGATCCTCAGTGTCACTGAAGGGGAAGACAAACCGGAAAAATATCCTCTCATGTTCCATGAGTCGAGCGTGTTGCTGATTAACAAGATTGACCTTTTGCCCTATGTCGATTGTAGCGCGGAAAAGATTAGAGAGGTTTCACTTGGGATCAACCCTCATCTGGAGATCTTCGAGGTGTCGTGCAAGACGGGAGAGGGGATCGATCGATGGGCCGAGTGGCTGTCGAACCAAATCAAATGCAAGGCATAAAAGGGACGAGGAGGCGAACGCCGCAATACACGAAAAGTCGATCTCAATTGTAACGCCGATTATCTTGTTACTCAGATATTCAAACTTATGCCTGTCTCTCTCCGGCGTTGTGACTGGTTCGGTTTGTTTCAGGTTCAGCTTACCCATGGTGGGGGTCTCTTTCGTGTTTTCGTGATTGTCTTTTAGAATTTTTTTGACACAGGGACTACGTCTAATGAACTCTGACGATCTTGCGTACTTCAAGACGTGGTTTGCCGATTACGTGGCTGCCTACTATACGGATGATCCGGCGTGCGACCGCAACATCAAGCTAAAGGAAGAACATACCGTGCGGGTATGCAAGGAGATCGTCATGCTCGGCGAGGCCTTGGACCTGCCCGCAGAGGACATGCTGATGGCTGAAGCTATGGCCCTGTTTCACGATGTTGGAAGATTTGAACAGTATGCCGTCTACGGGACATTCAAGGACAGTTCCTCGGAAAATCACGCAGGACTTGGGTTAAGAGAATTGGCGGGGCACCATGTGCTGTCGGTCTGTTCTGATGCAGAACAGAAGCTCATCACCAAGGCGATCGGCTACCACAATATGCGCATCCTGCCGGAAGACGAAGATGATCGATGCCTGTTTTTTGCGCGCCTTTTGCGGGATGCCGACAAACTGGATATCTGGCTGGTATTCATTGACTATTATGACCGTCAGGATAAGGAGCCGAATTCAACCATCGTATTGAACCTGCCGGAAAATGATGCCTGTTCGCCTACGATCATAAACTGCCTTTGTGAACAAAGGATGGCTGATCTTAAAGACATGGCCACGCTCAACGATTTTAAGCTTCTTCAGATCAGCTGGGTATTTGATCTGAATTTTTCACCAGCCTTTCGTGCAGTATCAGAGCGGCGGTACATAGAAAAGATCGCCGCAAGCCTGCCGAAAACAAGAGAAATCGGGGAGGCAGTGGGTAGGGCGCAGGCCTATGTGAAGGATCAGCAAACCGCGGCTTAGTTCTAAAATTCGTGCTTTTTCCGGCAGAAAAGTCTCTTCTTGAAGCTGAAGGCTGAAAGCTCAAAGCTGAAAGCAAGAGAACCTGAGAGTCTAAAATCTTATTCTCGCTTTGAGCTTTCAGCTTATCCGGCTTGTCCAATTTGGGCTGAATGGTTTGTCATGTCTGAATGGAGGGTAGGGGACAACTTGCTGAAATTGTTGGTCGGGGCGAGAGGATTTGAACCTCCGACTCCGGGTTCCCAAAACCCGTGCGCTACCAGACTGCGCCACGCCCCGTTGTGATATCCTCTTCCATTATCACGCCTTCTTTTTTGATGCAACCACGGCCTTGTGTGAAAAAATCGCTTATGCCCTCACCTATGGCTGCGGCAAGATTCGATATGACCCCGGGATCGGCCAGTTCCTTCTCCTCGGCAGGATGGCTCAGATAAGCGAGCTCAACCAAGATGGCCGGCATGTCCGCCCCTCTGAGAACCAGACAGGGTGCTTCACGAATCCTTTTGTGCAAAGGATTGAATTTTGCAACAAGCTGCCTGTGCACAAGGTTTGCCAGAAATTGACTCTTCTCTGAGTGCACGGACTGAATGTGGTCCCATGGGTGCAGCTTTTCTCCGTGTTCTGCCATTTGTTCCCCCTGCCCGGTGTGCGTCGATCCATGGGTGGTGTCTGGTCCGCAATAAAAGATCGCCATGCCGCGGGCCTTGTGCTGAAAGCTCGCTGCTGCATGGAGGCTGATGAAGATGTCTGCGCGGCGGTGGTTGGCCACAGCCGTGCGCTTTTCAATTTCGAGCGTGTAATCGCCGTTACGGGTCAAATGTACGTCGTAGGTTCCTGAGAGGATTTCCTTGATCTTTTGCGCCAAGGCAAAGGTAACGGTCTTTTCTGCCAGGCCGGACGTCCCCTCCGCTCCCAGGTCGCGGCCTCCGTGGCCAGGGTCCAATACAACCACTTTTTGGCCTGTGCTCCCCCCTGCCGAAGAGATCTCCCGGCAGAGAGCTTCATTGCCAAAAAGCGCAAACAACAGGACAACCGGCAAGAAAAGGAATCTTTTCATAGACATCATCTGCTCCGTGTATCTAACACCTAATCACCTTAACCCTATCCCTCCCCCGTCGAGTAGGAGGGATCTCTCGCAGGGTCGTATATTCCCCCCCTTGGGGGAAGGCGACAAAAATTGCCCGAGCTAGGTGGTAAACCGATCTTTCAATAACAGCCTTTGATTCAATTGCCCTTGACATAGTTTCAGTTTGAGATTACTTTTCAAAGCTTAAGGCGTTGTTTGGCAGGGCGTTAAGCCCCTGCCTTTTACCAGGGAAGAGGGAAGATAGATAAGTAATATTACTTCTTATAGCACAAAAAATCAATCCTGACGATCTCGCAAAAAGTCAAAAGGTTGCCTCTCCCTTGACGTGAGAGGGTTGGGCCTGCCCGCTCGTGCCTCGCAGTGGCAGGCGGGCGCCAGGGGATGGGAAATGGGGCTTTTTACGAGTTTGTCAATCTTTTTTGGGCGAGAGTGGCGAAATTGGCAAACGCACTGGACTTAGGATCCAGCTCCGATTATCGGATTGGGGGTTCGAGTCCCCCCTCTCGCACCAATTGGATGGCCTGAGAAAGGGGTTGCATGAGGGTAAATGTTGAAGACATAAGCACGGTAAAGAAGGTCCTGTACGTTGAGATTCCGGAAGAAGATGTGAATCAGGAGCTGGACAAGGCTTACAAGGTCTTGAAAAGCAATGTAAAAATCAAAGGATTTCGCCCCGGAAAGGTGCCCCGTTCCATTCTGGAGAGTCGGTTCAAAAAGGATATGCATGCGGAAGTCTCGGATCAGTTGATCAAAAACTCCTATCCTGAGGCACTAAAGCAGACCAAGCTGGTGCCTCTCGGCATGCCCACCATCGACCGACCAGACCTTGGAAAGGGCAGGCCGTATCACTATTCGGCAACCATCGAGGTGCGCCCTCCTGTTGAGGATTTGAATGTAAAGGGTTTAAAACTCAAAGAAAAGGTGCATAACGTAGGCGATGAGGAGATCCAGACCCAACTCAAGATACTCCAGAAACGCCAGGCCCAACTCAAGACCGTTGATGAAGAGCGTACGGCCGAAATCGGCGATTTTGTCCTTGTAGACTATGAAGGGTTAAAGGACGGCAAGCCGTTTGAGCCGGCGGGAAAGACCGAAAACTTTCTCGTGGAAGTGGGCTCAGGTCGCGTACTGGAGGATTTTGACCGGCAGCTTGTCGGAATGAAACCCGACACCACCAAGGAATTTCAGGTGCGTTTCCCGGACGATTATTACAACAAGGACTTGGCCGGTCTGGATGTCGCCTTCAAGGTTACCTTAAGAGAGATCAAAGAAGAGGTCCTGCCCGACATTGATGACGAATTTGCCAAGGATCTCGGAGAGTACCAGACACTGGACGAACTCAAAGAGGGGATCAGAAAGGAATTAGAGCGAAAGTATGAGGCCCAATCAAAGGGGCAACTGCGTGAGGACATCATTGACATGCTGATCGAGCAGGGTGGTTTTGAGCTTCCCGAGGGTCTGATTCTGCAGGAGCTTTCGGCCATTGTCAGGGATGCAGAGGCCGCCATGGCTTACAGAGGAATCTCTTTGGAGGACTCCGGCCAGAGTGCGGAAAGCCTCTCTGAAAAGTATCGGCCGGTTGCAGAAAAGAGGGTTCGACAATACTTGCTCTTCCAAAAGGTGATCGAGCAGGAAGGGATTGCCTTGAGCGATGAGGTGCTTGATCAGACATATGAAGAGTTGGCCGAGGCCACGAATCAACCTGTTGAGGCGATCAAAAAAATACACGAAAACAACAAGGAAGCATATGAGATGTTTAGAGAAAAAGCCCTTGAAAGGGAGGCTGTCAAATGGATCATGGAAAATAGCAACATTGAAAGAGTAGAGGCAGACGGGCAAAAGCCGGAAAAGGCAAAACCCGAAGGCCAGGAAACTGAGACAAGATTATAATCGCTTTAAGTAAGGAGACCAGTAATGCCGCTTATTCCAATGGTTATTGAGCAGAGTAGTCGGGGGGAACGAGCCTATGACATCTATTCCAGGCTCCTTAAAGATCGGATCATCTTTCTCGGCACGCCCCTGACCGATGAAGTCGCCAACCTTCTGATCGCCCAGTTGCTATTCTTGGAGTCAGAAGATCCGGACAAAGACATCAATTTCTATATCAACTCGCCAGGCGGCACGGTGACCGCAGGACTGGCAATCTATGATACCATTCGCTATGTTCAGCCGGACATATGCACGCTGTGCATGGGGCAGGCGGCCAGCATGGGTGCACTGCTGCTGGCTGCCGGAACAGATGGGAAGCGTTATGCACTCCCCCATGCCAGGATCCTCATCCATCAACCCATGGGCTCATTTCAGGGCCAGGCCTCGGACGTGGCGATCCAGGCCAAAGAGATCCTTCAAATGCGAGAGGCCTTAAACGAGATCCTCGCCTTCCATACGCGCCAAGATATTGAAACAATCCGAAATGATACGGACCGGGATTTTTATATGAGCGGCGAGCAGGCCAAGGGGTACGGCATTGTGGATCACGTGATCACCCGGCGGGAAGCCGAGGCCGGCAAGAAAGACAAGGGTAAATAATCGGCTGTGCCTTTTCACGCATTTGGTCAAGGTGGCCCGCGGCTTGCCACAGTTTCTCAAGGATAGGAAAAGGCTTGATTTTTGCATTGCTTTTTGTCAAACTGTTAATGAAAAAATAAAGGCTGGTGTGCGCGAAATTGGCAATTGCCCATTAATTATAAGAGTATCAGCCACATACATTATGAACTTTGCAAATGGAGCGCTTTGACAAATTTTTGACATATTCAACAGGAATCTTTGGAGGAACCTATGGCTAAACGGAGAGGTATGAGCGTAAATGGTCTGAGGTGTTCGTTTTGTGGCAAGAGCCAGGACGAAGTCAAGAAACTGATCGCCGGGCCGGCCGTTTATATCTGTGACGAGTGTATTGAACTGTGCAATGAGATTATCGAAGAAGAACATGAAAAGGAGATACAAACACGCAAGAAGGGAGAGTTTCCTACACCTTCAGGCATCAAGGCGAGTCTCGATCAGTATGTGATTGAGCAGGAACAGGCCAAAAAGGTCTTATCCGTAGCTGTTTATAACCATTACAAGCGCCTTGAGACGTCGGTCAACCCGGGAGAGGTGGAGTTGCAGAAGAGCAATGTGCTTTTGATCGGGCCCACGGGCTCCGGCAAGACGCTTTTGGCCCAGACGCTGGCCAAGTTTTTGAACGTTCCGTTTACCATTGCGGATGCCACTTCCTTGACCGAAGCAGGATATGTGGGAGAAGATGTTGAAAATATAATACTTTCCCTTCTTCAGAATGCTGATTACGATTTGGATAGGACTGCGAAAGGGATTGTTTACATTGATGAAATCGACAAAATTGCCCGAAGGGCGGACAACCCCTCCATTACCCGCGATGTCTCGGGCGAAGGGGTGCAGCAAGCCCTTTTGAAGATCATAGAGGGTACCACCGCCAGTGTACCGCCCAAGGGTGGGCGAAAGCATCCGCAGCAGGATTTTCTAAAGGTCAATACATCCGACGTCCTTTTCATATGCGGTGGAACCTTTAACGGTCTCCAGGAGATCATACAGAACAGGTTGGGGAGCAAGGCTATGGGCTTTGGATCCGATATCCAAAGCAAAAAAGACAAGAATATCGGTGAGATACTCGAGGTAGTTCAACCTGAAGATCTTTTGAGGTTCGGCTTGATCCCGGAGTTTGTAGGACGACTTCCCGTGATAGCCACCTTGGGCGAGCTGGACGAAGCCGCTCTTGTCAGGATACTCACAGAGCCAAAGAATGCACTGGTAAAACAGTTCCAGAAGCTCCTTGAATTTGAGAATGTAACGCTGCGTTATACAGAGAGCGCCTTGCACGCCATTGCCGGAAAATCTCTGAAACGTAAAGCGGGTGCACGGGGCTTGAGGGCCATTATGGAAGAGACCATGCTTGAGATCATGTATGAGATCCCTTCGATCAGCGGAGTCAAGGAATGCGTTATCAACGAGGAGGTTATTCTGGACAGGGAGAATCCGATTTTGCTCTTTGAGCAATCTCAGGAGCAGGCACTCTCTCAATAGGCTTTTTGTGAATGAGAACATAAGGATGCTTGACGTATAGAAATGGAAAAAAATGAAAAAAACGATGGATGATTTAAAACAAAAGCTGACCATGCCACTCCTTCCTCTCAGGGATGTGGTTATCTTTCCGCACATGGTGGTTCCCCTCTTTGTGGGACGGAGCAAGTCGGTCAATGCGTTGTCCAGCGCTATGAACCTGGACAAAAACATCTTTCTGGCTACCCAGAAAGATGCTGCAACAGACAGACCCGGGGAAAAAGATATGTATACAGTGGGCACTGTCGGAACGGTGCTCCAACTCCTTCGGCTCCCGGACGGAACCGTCAAGGCGCTTGTTGAAGGTAAACGCAGGGCTCGCATTAGGCGGTTTATCCCAAAAGAGAACTATTTTGTGGCCGATATTGAAGCGATTTTTGAAGAGGAAATCACGGACGTTGAAAGCACGGCCATGATCCGAACCGTTGTAGATGCCTTTGAAGAATATGCCAAGATTAACAAGAACATTTCAAAGGATGTCACCAGCAACGTATTGGCTATTAAGGACTTATCTCAGTTGGCCGACACTGTCGCGGCCCACTTCAACTTCAAGCTTCAGGACAAGCAACAACTACTGGAGACTGTCTCGCCGGTTGAACGCATGACGCTGCTTTTCCGCTTGATGCAATCGGAAATTGAGATTTACAAGATGGAGCAGAGGATCAAAGGCAGGGTCAAGAAGCAGATGGAAAAGACCCAGCGAGATTATTATCTTAACGAACAGATCCGTGCCATCCAGAAAGAGATGGGGGCCAAGGACGACTACAAGAGCGAGTTGGGTGAGCTTGAGGGCCGTATCAAACGCAAGCGGATGTCCAAAGAGGCCGCTTCCAAGGTCCGGCAGGAATTCAAGAAACTCAAACTTATGGCTCCCATGTCGGCAGAGGGCACTGTTGTTCGCAATTACATTGAATGGCTAATCAGCCTGCCGTGGTTTGACCGCGGCAAGCTCCGCATGGATATCGATAAGGCGGAGGCCATACTGGAAGAAGACCACTATGGTCTGGAAAAACCCAAAGAACGTATCCTGGAGTACCTGGCCGTACAAAAGCTGGTCAAGAAAATACGGGGGCCTATCATCTGTCTTGTGGGGCCACCGGGGGTTGGGAAGACCTCTTTGGCAAAGTCGGTGGCGCGAGCCACGGGACGAGAATTTACCCGCCTGTCACTGGGCGGGGTGAGGGACGAGGCTGAGATCCGAGGGCACCGGCGCACCTACATTGGGGCCATGCCCGGCAAGATCATTCAGTCGTTAAAGAAAGTAAAAGTGAACAATCCCGTCTTCTGTCTGGATGAAGTGGACAAGATGAGTATGGACTTTCGAGGCGACCCGTCTGCGGCCTTGCTGGAAGTCCTCGATCCCGAGCAGAATTTTAGCTTTAACGATCACTATCTTGATGTGGACTACGATCTTTCTGAGATTCTCTTCATCACCACGGCTAACAATCTCCATGGTATTCCGCTTCCGTTGCAGGATCGGATGGAGATTATACGACTGCCCGGTTACACTGAGTATGAGAAACTCCAGATAGCCCTTGGCTTTTTGGTCCCAAAACAGACAGAGATGAACGGATTGACTGCCGAGAGCATTCAGTTTACCAACAATGCTCTTCAGACCATCATCCGTCGTTATACCCGTGAGGCCGGAGTGCGGAATTTGGAGCGCGAAATCGCCTCCATATGCAGAAAAGTGGCCCGTGAGATCGCAAAAGATGCCGACAGACGTTTCAAGATAACGGCCCAGTCCATACAGAAATACCTCGGGGCGCCCAGGTTCCGATATGGGCAGGTTGAAGAAAAGGACGAGATCGGCCTGGCTACCGGCATGGCATGGACACAGGTCGGTGGCGAGCTCCTTGCCATTGAAACCGTCATCATGCCGGGGAAGGGTAAACTCACAGTCACAGGAAAACTGGGCGAGGTCATGCAGGAGTCTGCCCAGGCCGCCTTGAGCTATGTTCGCTCAAGAGCAGAGAGGCTGGGCCTGAGCAAGCATTTTTATAGAAAAGTTGATATCCATATTCACGTGCCTGAAGGGGCAACACCAAAAGATGGGCCGTCTGCGGGCATAACCATGGCAACATCGATTGTCTCTGCCCTGATCAAAAAGCCGGTGCGCCGTGATCTGGCCATGACCGGAGAAATCACCCTGCGCGGCCGGATTCTTCCCATCGGCGGGTTAAAAGAAAAGATCCTGGCCGCACATCGAGGCGGGATATTTCAGATTGTTATTCCTGATGAAAACAGGAAGGATTTGAAAGAGATCCCGGCAAAGATTCTAAAGCAGTTTGAAGTCATTACAGCAGAACAAATGGATGAAGTACTGACCCGTGCTATTATCTTGGAACCAGGTGATAATCTTTTCAAACAACCCGATGAAATCGTCCCGCCTGAGTTGATTCCCAGGCAGCAAGAGGCATTTGATCCCCTTCAGATAAACTGATGCTGCCTTAGATTTTGCTTGACACCGGTATGGTTCTTGGTTATTCGATTCGTGTTTTTCGGTTACAGGATTTTCGATTATACGATTGCCGTATAACCATTCACGAATAGCGGGCGGGTAGCTCAGTTGGGAGAGCGTCGGCCTTACAAGCCGAAGGTCACAGGTTCAAGCCCTGTTCCGCCTACCACCGCGCTGTTTGCTGTGTTTACACGGTTTTTTGTTTTTGTTGTGCTCAGAAGGTTTGACACTTTTTACCCAAACCCAATAAACTCGACAAACTCAGCGAACCCAATAACCTTCTTCCGGGGGCGTAGTTCAGTTTGGTTAGAACGCCGGCCTGTCACGCCGGAGGTCGCGAGTTCGAGTCTCGTCGTCCCCGCCAGTAAATTCAAGGAGTTAGCCATTTGAGGCTGACTCCTTTTTTGTTTCCGCTTTCCGCGTTTGCGAGCCCCTCGTTTTAGAGACCTTTGAAAAATGCTCAATTTTGTTCAAGTTCAAGGAAGGCGAAAATTTTAAACGTAGGAATACATTGGGTATTTCGAGGCTTAAAATTTGAGCCTGACGCAGACACTTTAGTGAAGCATCAGCGCTCAATTGGGCAAAAGGGGGTGTTTTGCAAAGGTCTCTTTTACTTTCGGCGAATTGTTGCTTTATACTTAGCAATTCTTGAGGGGTACTGCAGAACAGCACGTATCATCAGCACATTGGACCGCGCCGCCTCCTGCGTTCGCCAAAAAATGTCAAAAATACTTGACATTCTTTTATCGCAGTGATACTGGGGTAACATCTTTGGATCCCGGCTAATCCCTTATCACAATCTTACTCTTAAATTCTATAATGATCAGTAAACCCTTTGACTCGACAGGGCAACCTGTTGTTGTGTGGAGTTTTTAGGAGAGAAGTAATGTGCACGCTAAGCAGAAAAAAGACAACAGTTCTATTGGTTAGCTTGACGTCAATTGTGATCCTTATGGTCTCTGCGGGCAACGTAAAGGCCGGGGAAAAAGCTCCGCCCTTGACCAATGCACAGTGCAGCCTGTGCCACTCCCAGCAGCCCGAAACCATCGACGCACACGGGGGCAAACACAAGACAGAGGTTGGATGTATGGACTGCCACCGGGAGCACCGTCCAAAGGCAAAAACGGCCGTCCCTGAGTGCAGCCTCTGCCATAAGAAGGCGCCTCATTATAAACTGGCCAATTGTTCAGCCTGCCATTCCGACACCCATGCCCCTCTTGACATAAAGTTAGAAGGGGACATTTCTGATCCATGCCTTACATGTCACAAGCAGCAAGGCGAAGAGGTGAGCAAGCATTCGAGTGCTCATACAGATATGGCCTGCAATGAATGTCATTCGGCACACCGAAAGATCCCGAGTTGCATGGAATGCCACGACAAGCACGCAAAGGACATGGACTTTGCAGCCTGCAAGTCGTGTCATCCCGTCCACATGCCTCTTGTCGTGCGTTACGACCATGCCACTCCTTCGCAATACTGCGGAGCGTGTCATAAGGAAGCTGCCACCTTTCTTAAGGCGAATAAAACCAAACACCATGATCTTTCATGCGCTTATTGCCATAGGGATAAACACAAAGCCATGGTTCCTTGTCTTGGGTGCCACGGCAGCCCTCATCCGGAGCCTATGCTCGAGAAACATCCAAAGTGCGGTAGCTGCCACAACACGGCACATGATTTGAGATAGTGTTAAGGGTATTCGCCCCCATTGGAGTGCCCGCCTGCCGCTGCGAGGCACCCGTCCGCCTCGGCTGAGCCTCGCGATGCCGGGCGTGGCGAGCGGGCAGGTTGGAGCAATGAAGTGCCGGAATGATGGGTCCGGTACTCCAGCCCACCAGAGGCTGATCTTCGACCCCGCTGTAGGTGCCGAAAAATCTTGGGACGTTAGAGGTACGAGATGATGATTTCAAGAAAAATTGCTGTTGCCGCTGGTGTTGTTGGAATAATAGTTTTGATCTGCACTTTTGCTTGTGAAAAGAGAGGGGCTTTACGGCTATCGGCTGCCGCCCCTGAAAAAAATGGTCCAGCAAAGCAGGAGATGCCGGCGGCTTATAAAAAGGAGGTAAAGCCACTCACGCCAGCGGAGTGCGGCCGGTGTCATTTTTCCGTGTTTGACGCCATCAAGAAAGAAGGTGGCAAACATCGGATCGATTGCGTACGGTGCCACACCAAGTTCCACGCGTACAGTCCCAGAAAGAAAAACTATAACAAGATCATGCCCAAGTGCGCCTCCTGCCATGTAAGCAAAAGCGGCGGGCCTTTCCATGGCAAGGATAGTAGACTGACCCCTTGCCTGAGGTGTCATGCTGATCCACATAAGCCTTTAGCAATCCGTTCGTCAAAGATTGAGACATCTTGTGACCTTTGCCACAAAAAACAGAGTAATGAAATAAAGGAGTACCCGAGCAAGCATAAGACCGACGTGAGCTGCACCGACTGCCATGCGGAAAAGCACGGGAACATCCCTGAGTGCAGTGAATGCCATGATGAATCACATAGCCCTGATGTGGCACTGTCCGTCAAGGAGTGCATGGCCTGTCATCCGGTGCATAAGCCGACACAGATAACCTATGGCAAGGAGACCTTGTCGACTATCTGCGCAGGCTGCCATAAGAAGGCTTACGGCTTGCTCCAGAAGAAAGTGACCAAGCATACGCGGGTTAAGTGCGCCGAGTGCCATCCAGCTCATAAAAAGATCCCGGCGTGCACCGTGTGTCACAAGAAGCCTCATCCCAGGAGCATGACGGTCGATCTGACAAAATGCGGGAGCTGTCACGGTATTGCGCATGCCCTGGCTTCATAGGTATTTGTGGCAGCACCGGGACCTGGTCCTTCGCATGAAAGTGTTGTGAAGTAAGTGTTCATATTTGTTCCATCCACCCCTGATTAACGATCAATGACCTGCCAACAAGCTGGTTCGCTCCACTTGCAATTGCGGAGCGAAATTCTCAGTGTGTCTTCCTGAATGGACCTTCCATTAAAATGGGCCGTTCGCTTAGCCTGAATGTGTACCCCAAAAAGTTCATGATGGTCTCTCAAATGAGTTTTTCAAAGCTCTTGAGATATGGGTGATGCGGGTGATGCGCTTCACCTTCTGTGGGTTTTGGCATGGAACATGCATTTTTGGGCGATATCATGGTCATTCTCAACTCGTCCGTGTTTGCCGGGCGGAGCCGCACTTTTGACTGGTCGTTTAAAAAAGGACTGAGCATAGATGAAAGCCCGACAATTGCAAAAGATTCTGATTGTCGATGATGACCAACAGGTCAGGAAGGCTACCACCCGTCTCATTGCCTGGATGGGCTATCCGTGCTTTTCGGTTTCAAGCGGAGAGGAGGCATTGGAAAGGCTTCAAACAGAGCATTTTGATATCGCCATTTCGGACATCTCGATGGAAGGGATGAACGGCCTGGAATTGATGAAAGAGGCCAAGGAAAGGTTCCCGCAAATGGATTTTATTATCATGACGGGCTATGCCTCGGAATATTCCTACACCGAAATTATCCAGGCGGGAGCCATCGATTATATCGCCAAGCCTTTTGAAATTGGCGAAATGGAGGCCAGGTTAGCGCGGGCCATAAAGGAGAGAAGGTTGCTTCATCAACTCAGGGAGTCGGAGAAAAAGTATAGCACTCTGGTCGAAAACTCGCCTGACATTATTTATACGCTCGGCCCTGAAGGCAATTTTACCTTCGTCGATGGTGCGGTAGAGGATCTTCTTGGATTCACCCCACAGGAGTTGCTCGGCAAACATTTTACCTCCATTGTTTATCCGGAGGACATGGGCAGGGCGCGCTGGCATTTCAATGAGCGCAGAACCGGGGAGCGCGCCACCAAGAGGTATGAATTGCGCCTGAAGACAAAGAGTGGAAAAGCAAAGCCATTTGACATAGATTATGTGGTCGTGAATCTGAGTGCATTCGGCGTCTACGAACAGCCCGTTCATATCAAAGGTAAGAGATTTCTCGGCACCTACGGAGTGGCAAGGGATATCGCGGAGCGAAGGCATGCTGAGGAGGATCTGCGAAAGGCCAAGGCAGAACTTGAGATAAGGATGGATGACCGTACGCGCGAGTTGCTGGAAGCAAACAGACAATTGAAAAGGGAGATTGATGAACGGAAGTTGACTCAGGAAGAACTGCGCTCCGAACGCGACAAGTTTCAGGGGGTGCTTTCCGCTCTGGGTGAAGGTCTTGATATCATCAACCGTGACTACGTCATTGAATACCAAAACGAACTTCTCAAGGAGCGATTTGGTGACAGGAGAGGTGAAAAGTGCCATGCCCTCTATATGGGATCGAACCACGCATGTGAGCACTGCCTCATCCATAAAGCGATCGAGACCGGCAAGACGCAGCGTATGGAACTCGTAGCCGGTGATCAAAGAAGCTATGAGATAAGCTTTTCATCTTTTGCCGACATGGACGGAGAGGTTAAGGCTATTAGGCTGGCAAGAGATATTACCGAGAGAAGACTATTGCAGGCCGATGCCATGCGGGCGGCTCACCTTGCTGCACTGGGTGAATTGGCGGCAGGTGTGGCCCACGAAATCAACAACCCTATAAACGGCATCATTAACTATGCTCAGATACTTGTGGATCAGAGCGACGGCCAGGAAGATGATATTGAAATTCCAAAGAGGATCATCAAGGAGGGAGACCGTATTGCCAATATTGTCGGCAGCCTTCTGTCCTTCGCCCGTGATCATACCGAGGAGCACAGCCAGGCCCTCGTGGAGGATATCCTTGTCGACTCACTCGGTCTGGTCGAAAAGCAGCTCCTCAGAGACGGCATAAAGCTGAAGATCGATTTTCCATCCAGTCTTCCAAAAATCAACGCACGAAGCCAGCAGATTCGACAAGTCTTTTTGAACATTCTTAGCAATGCCCGGTTTGCCTTGAACCAAAAATTCCGGGAGGCACACCAGGATAAGACACTTGAGATACGGGGCGAACTGGTTCGGATCAATGGCCAGGGCTACATCAGAACAATATTTTTTGATCGCGGTTCAGGTATACCTGCGGGCACACTGGAAAAAATTTGCGATCCCTTCTTCTCCACCAAACCGCGGGGAGAGGGCACAGGACTGGGGCTGAGTATCAGCTACGGTATTGTTAAGAATCACGGAGGAAACCTTTCTTTTGACAGCGTAGAAGGCAAGTACACCAAGGTGATCGTAGATCTGCCGGTGGGCAGCTCATGGGGGACATCCTTTGGCTAAGATTCTTGTCATAGATGATCAAGAGAGCATCCGTTTCACATTCAGATCGTTCCTGGTCAAGGAGGGCTATGAGGTGTTGACTGCACAAGACTACGACACGGCCCTTGAGGTCATTTCAAACGAGCCTCCCGATCTGATATTTGCCGATATTATTCTTGGGGGCCGCACAGGGATTGATATCCTTCGAGAAGTTAAAAACAGGGGGCTCCGGTGTCCTGTGACCATGATTACGGGTGCGCCGAACGTAGAAACCGCAGCAGAGTCGGTCCGTCTCGGTGCGTTCGACTACATCCCTAAGCCTGTACGAAAAGATGCTCTTGTGCGGGCAGCCAAGATGGCTCTTGATCACAAGGCCCTTACAGATGAAAAAGACCGGATAGAGGCTGAAAAAGAGAAATATCGGAGCAACCTGGAGGCTATTTTCAAGAGTGTTCAAGACGCCATCGTCACAATGGACACTGAGATGCGGGTGATACAGGCCAATGACGCAACCGAAAACATTTGTGGTATTGGCCCTCGAGACCTGATCGGCAAGAGATTTGCCGATATCATAACCGACTGCGACAGATCATGCCACAAGTCACTGAAGAAAACGCTTGATACAAAGAATGCGGTCAAAGAATTCGGCATTGAATGCAGACATCAACACCGGCTTCGGCAAGTTGTGGCGCTGACCGGTTCGCCGATTATGAACAGAGCTGACAAATTCACCGGGGTGGTCCTGGTCATACGGGATGTCACAAGACTGGCTGAGCTGGAGCGTGAATTGAGAGAGCGGCATCCGCCGCGCTCGGCCCTTGGTGAAGGTGAACTGCTCGGCTCTGGCTGAGAACCTGCTCGAAAGCGAGTTGTTCGGACATGTCAAAGGCGCCGTTACCGGAGCTATCAAGGACAAGACGGGCCGCTTTCAGGGAGCTTGAACACGCCATTGAACGTGTTTTTATACTCTGCCATGGCTCGACCATTACGGTGGATCATCTGCCGGCCGAAATTAAAGACTACGCAAAAGAGACTGGAACACCATATGTGCTTTCATAAAACGCGATGTCATCGAATTCATTTGTGTGCGGCATCGTAGATCATTTCCGCCAGCGGCGAACGATTGCAACGCAACCGCCTGCAAGTATCAAGAAGGTCCCGAACCACAGCAGCGTCATGCCGGGTTTGATACTGACTTCTGCGATGACGGCAGGCGGGCTGTTTTCGGCTGTTTTTTCGGCCGCAGGTTCCGGGCCCTGGTAAACAAGGCCGATGCTTTTTTGGGTGGCATCTATGCTTGCAAGTCTAAGGTAGGCATCTTGTGGTCCGGGCAGCCTTACCCTGCTTGAAGGGTTATCAGGTCTGCCCATCATGATGATCGGTTCCAAAGTGACCGGCTCGGCCCCCCTATAGGAGACAACAATATTGGCGCCTACGGTCATATTCTGCGTCTCTTTTCTGCCCATCATGGGAGATACGTCAAAACCCGTGAATGTGAGTTCATAGTCGTTAAACCGGATCTTCTGCCCCTTTTTAAGATGCAGGTGATTTGCCGAACCAGTCGTTTTTTCCCCTGGCTCGTAGTCCACTGGCGATATGTAAAGGTCTGAAATGAGGCCTCGCCGAATATGCGGATGGACGAAGCGTTTGACCTGGCCGTCAGGGTTTCGCTCAGAATAGATATCCGGCCGGGCGACGAACTGACCGTCTGCCTTCTTTACATCCAGGGGAAGGTGCAATCGTACCCCCTTTCCATCTCTTGAGAATGTTGGGCCGCGGAATTTTATTTCATAGCCCATGGCGCTTTGGACAGCCCCCTGTGCCAGTAATACCTTTTCTGATCGATCATAGGCAGAGGATGATACAATGCCGAGAAACATCAAGCCGACCCCTAAGTGGACAATCGCAGCGGAGGAAATCGTGATCTTCTTTCTGATGAGTTTTGCCGCCAAAAGAAGGTTCATGCCGGCAGCAGCACCGGCAAACACAGAAAGCAGGAGCACGCCCATGCCCGGATAGCCGTTTGCCAGGGTGATGATCGCTGCCACGATTGCACCTATTGCGGCCCAGATCAGTTTGGATGCGAGCTTGGAGAAGCTGTTTTTGCCCCAGGCCAGCAGCGGAACAAAGCTCAACAATAAGACAATGAGAATCCCCAGGGGCAAATTCGTGTCCACATAAAATTCAGTCGAGACCTTTGATGCCTTTTCAAGCACCCTGGTTATAAGTGGCGCAGACGTGCCTAGGCCCACAAGGACTGTTGAAAGGCAAAATATGATAATAGCGGCAACAAAGCCGAATTCCCTGGAAAAATAGCTCGTGGTCTCTGCCTTTTCGGGCGCGGGAATATCGGTTGCCCTGGCTGCTAAGAGACCAATGGAGATGGCCGAAAAGGCGAGTATGAAAATGACAAGCCAGCCGGTGATGCCAAGATCCACAAAAGAATGGACAGAAAAATCAGCCAGAACACCGGACCTGGTGAGAAATGTGCAGTAAATGACAAGGAGAAACGAAAAAGCGGCCAGCACGAAATTCGTTTTTCGCAGTCTCTTGCTCGCCTGTTGCAAGAGCATGCCGTGGATCAGTGCTATGCCTGCCAGCCACGGCAAAAGGGATGCATTCTCTACCGGGTCCCAGCCCCAATAGCCGCCCCAGCCCAAGACCTTGTACGACCAATATCCGCCGATTATGATCCCGCCCCCCAGGCTCACGAAAGAGAAAACCGTCCATGGCAGTGCGGGCTTGATCCATCGATCATATTCTCTGCGCCACAGGCCGGCAACCGCATAGGCAAATGGTATGGTAAACGCCGCATAACCCAAAAATACCACGGGCGGGTGTATGACCATCCACGGGTCCTGCAAGAGCATGTTTAGTCCCTGGCCGTCATGAGGGGCAATGGGCAGCATTTTAAAAGGGCTTTGCTTGATCAACAGTATCATCAGAAAGAAGTTGTTCAGGTTGTAAATGAGCATGACGTGTGGTTCCATGTCCCGAGCCTTGAACATGAGCAGGATGCCAAGCCAGGATGCGAGCAACACCCACAGCAGGAAGCTGCCCTCCTGACCCGCCCAGAAAGAGCTGACCAGATACTCTAAGGCGAGATCGCGGGACGAATATCGGGCAACATAGCTGTACAGAAAATCATGGTTGAGTATGAAATGCATCAAGAGTATTGAAGCAATGGTCACAAAGGCGGCAAAGCCGACAAAGCTCAGGCGGGCCGTGTTTCTGGCCGCGATATTGTCTTTCTTGCACAGGATCACGTAACTTACTGATGACATGCATACGGAAATCAGTGCAAACCAAATGCTGATTTGACCTAGATTGTTCATTCTCCCTTAACCCGCCCTTCATATTTTGTGGGACATTTGACCAACAGTTGTCTGGCTGCAAACACCTGCATTTTCGGCTCGTATTTGCCTGTGGCCACGATCTTGGTCACGTTATCAATATTCGCAGGCCTTGGGCCATCATAATGCACGACCAATTCATCTCCGCCATCTTCTCGCAGGGTAAAGATCAAACTATTGCTCTTCAAATCATACCCTTTACTCCCCTCGACCAATATGCCGGCCACCTGCACCGGCCGCGGGCTCACTTTAGCCTCGCTGACACTCACATAAGCGGTTAAGGTCGATTTAAAGGAATACATGGCCATTATCATGGCAAGCAATATTATGACTCCGCCGATGATATAAGATTTTTTCATCTGCCCGCATCCTCGGAGACGTCTTCCAACTTTTTGATCCTGCGATCCAGGACAAACAGATAAAGGGCTATGCCGCACCATATGATAAGATTAACCGCCATGACAAAACCAAGACCTGCCTTCATGAATTATCTCCTCCGTGTTTGGTTGTTCGTTGACGGCTTCGTAAAAAGTCCAACTTCTGCGTTGCGCTGCATCCTTCGTCACTGCGGCGTACCATAAGTACGCCT
>JABXJW010000183.1 GCA_013375395.1 Desulfobacterales bacterium | reverse complement strand
CTTCCGATCTGACGTTCTCACTCCATTTAAGATAAACCAGTTGTGCTTGAATGCGGAATTTAACGTCATCGACACGGCCGCTGGGGATGCCGGTAAAATATTTAACTGGGTGCCCATCGTGCAGTTTACTGACCCTATTTGGGCCAGCGAACTTCTTCAAAGCTGGACTTCTAAGGGATTCGAAGAGCGGGCGCAACTGAATGACCTTCCCGACGGCATTGAAATCGGGGAGGACGGGCTTATGACCGGCGGCAATCTCGATGGTTTTTTTGCATTTGGCGCGGGCGGAAGCGCTGTCTATGCCGGACAAATTGACGATGACACAGAGGGCAACCATCGTGTCTCTGCCGGCTTTATCCTCGGTGCTGATACCTCGCCTGCTCTTTCCGACATGGCGGGCACATGGGTCCTGGGCATGATCCAGGGGGAAGCAGATGAAGGCAACAGCGGTTGGGGGAGCACCGATGAGCAACTGTGGTTCGGAATCTCCTTTGGTGAGCTGACAGTAGACTCAATCGGCAATGTAACAGGCGAGTTTGTCTTCAAGAACGCCTTCACGGGAGAGATAGATACCAACCCCGTGACGGCGACAATATCCGGGCCTGTGGATGAGTGCTATGCGGTAGGCAAAGCCATCACTAACCCGTCATGCGGCGGCATCACGCTGCCCGTGTTCATAGTAACTTCCTACGAGGGAGGAAGCGAACAGGTGTGTGCAAAAATCGCGCTGGACCGGACAAGAAACGTCATCTCCGTATGGCAGCCGGTTGACACAAACGGCATTCCTTACAACGCGCCTGATTCATGCGTCCAGGACGGCACTGAGACCGGCACAGGCTGCGGGAACGCAAATCAGAGGTTTAACTTCGGCCTGGGCGTGAAGGTTCAGTAAGAGACCAATAAGAAGCATAAAAGAGGGGGCTGCCGGCCCCCTCTTTTTTTGTCTGTTTTCTTTCTTTTCTCCGGATGAACGCCAACCCGATTCACAGGTCTTATTTCGCCGACACGACCTCAATCCTCCGGGTGCCACGGGCTAAGCGAAGCTTGCCCGTGCCGAGGCATCCGGACCAACATCACGGCAAGCCCTGGTATGGATGGGTGGATGAAAGTACGGGGTGCCACGGGCTAAGCGAAGCTTGCCCGTGCCGAGGCATGGGGACCAACATCACGGCAAGCCCTGGTATGGATAGGTCGATGAAAGCACGGGCAAGCTTCGCTTGGCCCGTGGCACCATGGCACCGACACGACCTCAATCCTCTGCGTCAAAATGTTGACAGGAAGCAGGAGGGTCGCATCCGAGTTAGTTCGCTTCGCTCAGACGGTTGGGACGTTGTTGAATTCGTTGAATTATTCAACTTAATCAATAGGATGTCCCCAAGTTTTCCCCTCACCGACAAGGTGCACCGGCCAGGGCCTATTGAATTCCGGGATGGGAAAACAGCAGACCGTGTAGTTCAGTCTATTAAGGACCTATTATCCGTGTAGCCTCAGTATGTACGACCAAATGATTGGTTGACAAGCCGGCAGGACACACATATTATCAGTATGTTGCGGGCAGGGAATCTTGGGATTCGTCGATGAATTGCTGGGCATAGCCCGGATTTTTCATGAAATAGAGGATCAATAGATTGGATATCAAAAGCCTGAAGACAAGGATCATATCGATTTTCAAGGCATTCAATCCTGACAAAATCATCCTCTTTGGATCAATCGCAGGCGAGAATTGGGATGAGGCGAGCGACATCGATTTGATTATTGTTTATGAAACCGACAAACGATTCATGGAGAGATTGAAAGAATTGTATTTGAGTTGGGATATTCCCAAGGCGGTAGATATTCTTGCATACACGCCGGCTGAATTCGAGAAAATGATTGACGAGAGTTTCTTCATGCAAGATGCGATGAGAGAAGGCCAGGTTATTTATGAAAGAAACTGAAAAGGAAGCCAGGAGATGGTTCTTACAAGCCGAGGATGATCTTAGATTTGTAAATTGGATCCGGAAAGAAGGCGTATTCTTTGATAAGGGATGTTTCATGTCACAACAGGCTGGAGAGAAGGCATTGAAAGCCTGTCTGTACGCCACGGGGAAGAGGCGTATTCTTGGTCACTCCCTGTTTGAAATGGTGGAAGAACTCTCCAGAACAGATGAACATTTCCAGACAATATTGAACCCAGCTAAAAGATTGGACAGGTTTTACATCCCCACTCGGTACCCTAACGGGTTGCCGGGAGGCTCGCCCTTTCAGGTGTACACGGTGCAAGATCTCACGGAAGCATATGAAGATGTAAAGACGGTGTTTCAGGTTTCCAGGACTTTCTTGGAAAAGGTGGGATTGTAGACAATTAGGGACGTTCTCAACATTTAAACTTTACATTACAGTTCGTCCGTGAACCGGGCGTTAGTATGGCCGCTTTAGCCAAAAAATTGGGCATATCCTGTACCGCAGTCAGTCAATCTATGATCCGTGGCGAGCAAATTGCTCGGCAAAAGTCAAAGGAGATATTTGAAGAGACGATTCAAGAATGTGACCAGGTCTCTCATTTCGCGCAAGAATTCACGGGTGGATCGCTTTTCCGGTGTGGCATGACCGTAGATCCGGCTGATGTAAACATAATGCTCTTTTTTTGCAAGTTCGAAATCTTTTGCTAAGGCCAACGTTTCGGTATAGGGAATCATGATATCCTGTATGCCATGGACAAGAAAGACAGGCGAGGCAATCTGATCAATGAAGTACTTGGGGGAAATGGACTGGAGCTGATTTCTGATCTTGGGAAGTATCTGCTCCGCTACATGCATGCCGCTTTCGTCATCGGGATCAAATGCCATATTCGCAAAGGACTGTTCGCCCTCTCCAAATGAGCCGGCCAAAGCCCATGCTTTGTCATGTTCATCCGTTATGAAAAGGTACATGCATTCCCTGAGCCTGTGCATGTCCAAATCCAACTCCATCTGATCCAGATAATTCCAAAAAAGCACGGCCCTGGCATAATCGTGTGGGCGGACGTTGACAGTAATTTCACCGAACCGGGCACGCCCGGTCAGAAAATATCGCAAGGCCGATTCCAGGTCATAGTAACTGCCATAACACATAATCGCTGTAGGATTTATCTCTGGATCGGCGCCGGCCTTCAACGCCAGGCCGCCGGCGAAGCTGACTCCTGCCAAGAGAATTCGATCTTTGCGTACTTCCTTTCTGGAGGTGATGAGAGAATAGACCAACTTCATTCTTGGGATGGTCTCTTCGCGCACAAGGGCTTGCTTTAGAAGTGGGAGTTCCGGGAGGTACACCCTCATGCCCATCCGGGCCAGATTCACGGCAAGCATGTTCATGGTTTCGTGTTTCTCACCGTGCGGGGTCGCACCATGATATAGGATGACGGCGGGAAGAGGCTTTTGAATCCGTTTGGGCTGATGGATGCGCAGAGCGTATTCGGAGTCTCCATCCTGGTATGTTTCATCCACCAGGTCCACCATGGGGGAAAAGAGTTTGGCAAATCGGGACCGTCCGGCACTAAGGATGCTAAATCCAAAAAGGATCATCCGCCAGGCACGGTAGATAATACCAATCAGACAGATTGGCGGGCGCTCCTCCACCGGACTGATGTTCCTGGTTCGCACTTTTGCCCTTAGTCGATATCTTTCCTGAGCCTCAGTCCTTTAAAGATTTCATTCCAGAGTTCTTGCTCTTCAGGGCTCAGAGAAGCCTCTATATTTACGTCGCCGGGGCGGTCTGTTTCTTCGGAAGCGGCGTATTGCTTCAGATATTTGACGATGGCTGCATAGTCTTGGCCGGAAATTTTGCCGGCCTTTACAAGCTTAATGATTTCGGGGTTTGTGATCAGCTTGGACAGGTAGCCGGATGTAACGTTAAACTGTTTCTTTAGAAGCTCCAGCTTCATTTCGGCACGTTTTATTTCCCGCTTCAGCTCTCTGCCTGCGGCATCCTCTCGGTCCAGCTCGGACACCGGGGGATTAGCATCTTCGATGATTTTTAGAATAGCCTTGTCGGGCAGCTTGGCGGATTTCATTGCAATGATTTCGTCAACAGAGATTATCGCGCGGTCAATGGCATTTGATTCGAGGACCGCGCTGATGACCTTGTCGCTCACACCCGCTTTTTTAAGTCTGATAAGATCCGCCGGGTTGACGGCAAAACTGACGGTTGGGCCAAGAGTCAAACAGCACAATACGGCCGTGAGGGGGATGTATTTGCTCATGTTTTGTCTCCCGGTTTTGAAGTTAAAAGAAAACAGATGAACTACTCCCAATCCTGATGGGTGAACCCCCTCCGAAGCAGGTCCGCCATGTCGTGCGTCATGTATTTGGCTTCCTGTCTTTATCCCAGGCGTCATACGGGTCTTCTATCCAGAAATCCAATGCCTTATGCCCTTTGTTGTAGTGGGCCAACCATTCGAGCTCCGGCGATATGAGCAGATAGCCCAACACCTTTTGACCTTTCCTATCTTGAAGCAGATAGGCATCGGGAGTCCAGATAAAGTCCTTCAGGTATCCCTGCGGCGCCTTTAATCCGTCTTTCTCAGCCAGAAACTTTTCATTAGTAACAGTTGCAACAACATCGTCGTTCGGATCGTCCAGGATGACGGCTAAACCTTTAGTCCCGCTTCTATAGACAGTTGCTTCAAAAGGGGTCTCGGGTAAATCCTTTAGGTCAATCCGTTGAAACGACAATGCAGCGCACCCGGATGCGCCCACGCCAACAGCCGACATCAAAACGCATGACAGTGCGATAAAGCCTTTCATGGTATCCCTTCCACTCCTCCCGTTTCCACCTCGCCCACCTTTCAATCAAACCAATAAAACAAACCAAAAGACGTCAATGCATTATCATTTCAAATCCGGGCAAATGTCAATATCGCGCGCGGCCCCTATTTCCCACTTTCAATTTCCCACCCGGCTAAGAGTCAAGAGCGGACTTGACCCCTTTTCCTCAAAAAAATAGACACTTAGCAATTTTATCAACCCTCGCCACACCTTGCCTTGTACCTTGTGGGTTTTGGATACAGCTTAACCATGCAGGATCAATATGCCGAGTCTAACAACCCCGGCCCCAATTCTCTATGTATATTGATCTGTTCCTTCAACATATCGCAAGTATCGGGAAAATAGAACCGGGTTTAGTTCTTTCATAAGCCTGCGGACATCTATGAAACTGACCGTTTTTACAAATTTCAGAAGAGGCTCATTATCGCACAGTATGATGCCTCTGAAAAAAAGCTTGGCCTTTAAGCCGGGTGTTTTCCCCTTGAAAAATGCTTTTCGCAAACCGAGATATTCTTCCACAAATTCTTTGATTCCTTTGTTGAGTTTTAACATCTTAGGTTTGAACAAACGCCGAATGTACGCATAACTCGGAAGCCACTCAAGGGCCAAGCTGTGGTCAAGACCGAGTTCTTTAATGATTTGATTTTTCAATTCCAGCAACGCGGTGTCCTTCATATGGGGCCAGTCTATTCCGGCAGGATCAATCAAGCATGCCTCCAAATAACACTGTCTTGCAACATCCGGTTCCCCCCGCAAGATGTAGGCGTCGCCAAGGTAACCGTAGATGGCCGCATTGTCCGGCGTTATGGGAGTGCATGCCTGAAGGGCTTTAATGGCTTCGTCATACCGGCCGGCCTGAATATAGACATAGCCGGTTGGAACGGTGTCTGAAAGAAAAGGGCTGTCAGCCAAATGACACCGGTTTATAGTTTCAAGTGCCTTTCGGAAAAAGGAGCTTTTGATGCCTGAAATGATGTTTCCATGTTCAAAGCCCAGAGACTTTGCATAGTCCTCAAAAGAGGCCCAAAGCCCGCACAAGTAAGCAGGCTCCTCCGGGCATGCGTCCGGTGCATCGGCAAAACCTTTCATCAGGAAATCAGTGAGCTTTATTTCGCTATCCACATCATTCCCTTGATGATAAAGACCCTTGTAGTCGACAAATGACTTTTTTGCCTCATCCAGGTTAAGCCGTCTTAATTCCAAAATGCCGCGATTCAACAACGCCCGCTTATCCTCAAAAAGCGGCAGTTGTTCGTTTATGGCGAGTTGGTCTGAACTCATCCGTTCAATGGTCCTATTGGGCCACCCAGCCCCGATTCATGGTATATCCATGTGCAAAATAGGTCTTTATTTGCATATAATTTTACTTTGATTTTATAAAGAGCTTTCTGCCAAAAGCAGACAAAAAGGATTTATCCGGGGGCTCTTTCCCCTTTAGTCCGCCCTCTTCACCGTCCCAAACCCCCGCGACACGGATTTGCCAATGCCCTAGTAGTCAGGAAGGCAATCCTTTTTGGGCATCAGAGTGGTATCTCCTGCCATTCATCAGATTCCGTTTCTAGGGGCGGTCGTCGGACCCTGACACGCGAAGGATCAACCACCACCACGCATCTAGCCAGCTGTCCCAAGTCGGTATCTCGCACAAACTCTTCCACAAAACGGTTGACCGCCAGTGGCCCGGAGCTCCTCGGCCGGAACAAGATGATTCCAGGATGACCTCCTGGCGGATACTTCCTGAGATCTCCGAACTCCAGATCCAGGGTCAATAGCATCATCCCTTCATTTTTGACCACTTCAGCGATTACCGTATCACTCTTCGACAGCAGACCCTGATCCGCAACGGTTATTTTTTTGATGGATATTTCAATAGGTTGATTTAGTTCACTTTTTAGGCTAATAAGAACCTATGATTCGAATTAACATCCATGAGGCAAAAACCCATCTTTCCCGCTATCTTAAGCAGCTTGCCAAGGGGGAGGTTATCCTTTTGTGTAAAAGAAATGTCCCCATAGCTGAAATTCGTCCCATCCCGCAGGACAGGAAATCCAGGCGCCCGATAGGTTTGTCAAAGGGCCAATTTGAGGTTCCTCCTGAGTTCTTTGAACCTTTACCCCCTGAAATCACAGCCTCCTTCTACACCCCGGACGACCTTGTGGTCCAATACCCTGTTCGGACAACGTGGTAGTCAAGTTCCGTTACCCTCTCTGTCTTTCTGAGATGCTCTCAGTCAATATTCCCATGCCATCCCTCTGGCCCACTACATTTTCGGAGTACAGAGCAGGCTCCCTAAATTCTCCATGAACCCGGGTAATTGCGCGAGAAAAACCTTCAAAGAGTATATTATGTACATAATTGACAAAACATACAAAATGGATTATCATAACCCGTCATAAGAACAATATGTGAACAGTATGAACCCTAATGTTGCATAAACAACACGGCAAGAATATGATAAAGCCAAGGTGGTAAAGGGTTTCCTGGATTTTCGG
>JABXJW010000591.1 GCA_013375395.1 Desulfobacterales bacterium | reverse complement strand
AAGAAGAAGTGGTAGGGAGGTGATGTCATGAAAACGTGGCGCCTACTCAAAATTAACGCGACCATAGCCGCGCTGTCCCTTGTGGGCTTCTGGCTCCTGGATTGGCCCCTGGAAGTTCTGCCCTGCATCGGCGTCTCCTGGGTCCTGATATCTTGTTTCGAAACATTAAGAATCAGCTGGAAGATAGCGCGCGCTCAGCCCAAAACTAGCTAGCTATGCAAAAGGGTATTCCAAAAGGTAACTACAAAAGGGTAATGCAAAAGGTATATGGTCATATATCGGTGCGCGCGCTAGTGAGTAGCTAGCTAGATCTAGCTAGCCTTAGATGAATAGTATTTAGCGACCCTGGCGGCCTCGGACTGGTAACGCTTAAGAGCCTTGTCGATGCCTCCATGGATGAACCACTTGATTTGGTCCGCGGTATAGCCCGCGATTTCGGTGCATCGAGGATCCGCAGCTAGGTTCAAGAGTATGCGTCGGAGCCGCTTTAGGTCTCCTTGTACGCTCATTTGCCACCTCCTAAATTATACTAGTAGAAATTACACGTATAAGTTTTACTAGTAGAACTTCCCGTGGGCGCTTTTACTAGTAGAAACCCTATAAGTAATTAATAGCGCGCGCGCTAGAGGTTAAGGCTTTGTACAAAATCTTGAGGACCCTTCAGGATCGCTGGTTCTGGCTCAAATTCGATTTAACGCTGTGGTACGCCGGGCTACCCATCTCCGGTTGGTGCTTCAAAGAGTTCATCAAAACAGGCGATCTGGGCTACCTACACGATGCAGTTATGAGCTTAGTTCCCTG
>JABXJW010000182.1 GCA_013375395.1 Desulfobacterales bacterium | reverse complement strand
GTGCACGGTGGCGGGTTTGATCTTCTGGTGAAGAGTTGGATCTTGAGTATTTTTTCGGATATTGTTAGGAAGATTGAGGTTCCTATGAAGATGAGGGTCCAGCCTCCTAGTAGGTGGAAGGCTTGCATGGCTGTTTCCATGCCGGATTGGGTGGCTAGGAGGATGACGCCTACTATGCGCACTATGTTAAGAGCGTAGATTAGTGGAAAGCCGGCTATGAATATGGCTGCTTTCCTGAGGATGCTTCCTCTGGCGATGTATGAGGTGAAGATTGCGAAGACTGTGAAGCCTGTGAGTTCGTATAGGTCTGAGCAGGCTATGTCGACGGCGAAGCTGACTGGGGTGGTTCCGGGTCCTGTCAGCATTATAACCGGCACCCCGTATTGACTTGAAAGCTCTACGGGCATGCTTGAAGCTTTGAGGATTGTGTAAGCTGTTTGTGAGCTTGCGGTTGACAGGGTTGTGGCGGCTAGTTGTATGAATTCCAAGGGAAGAGGAACCAAGAACAGAAGGAATGCAATCGGGAAAGCTAGAACCCTAAGCGTTTCCAGATTAAATACTATGAGAACAAGTCCGGCTGTGAAGATAGGCAACGAAAGCATGCGAAATTCCAGAGGGTTGAATGTATATGATCCATACCAGTAAAGCAAGAAGGCAGAAAGGCATATCACAGCGCCAATTATCTCGTAGAGAGCCTTCCCTGCCGACGCTGACGATTCTAACGAAGCTGTTGCCCCCAGCATCCTTCTTTTTCTGTAAGCCAAATATACAAACAGAAAAGGCACAGCGAGAATGTGGCTCACCAGCTCGGAGCTGAATGCCTCATTCGCTACTATGGCCAAATCTTGGGCATAGACAAACATGGTTACAAGTGCTACTGCAATGGCCTTGGTGCCTAGATGTGTCTTGCCGTTCAGAACGCTCATATGGTCAGACATCAACCCTCAGAGTTGTCGCCGGTCGTTGGATCAACACTCCGATTAGACCCAGTGCCAGAAAGTGAAGGAAAAAGGATTCTCCTCGCGAGAAGACATGTACCTGATGGATTGACCGGGTTGTGCATTACTGAGGAACAATGTGAGCGCAGGGAGGACAGCTGGCTACCAGGAAGACCGAAGTGGAAGGCAAAAGTGTCTTGAGGATCAATCGGGTCTCTAGATCGATCGAATCTCTACTCTTCCTCTACGGCGAATAATGGGCTAAGCTGAAATCGATTGATAGTAGCTGCAAAGATCGATCTAACGACGATCCAAAGCCACAATTCTTGAGCTTGTGCTGCTGGTTTGCCAGCAATCGCCACATATTAAGGTGAGGTTCTCTTGGGTGCCGGAGCGGCAATGGGAGAGATACTCTCCACCTTATCGCTCGCTAGCAGACAGAGGGGCGGGTAATGGAGCAATCTGGTTGCCACAGCGTGTCTGCTAAGCACTCTTCTTGAGCAGGACCTCTCTGACAAAGCCGGCATAGTCCAGTATGCCTTCTGGACGCCAGCCCATGTCGGTATTGAACGAGTAGAAAGCCCTGCTACTGTGGCACGGATAGCCATCGGGCGATACTCCAAATCCATGATCACTAACTATGACGAACAGAGTGTCATTTGGCAAGACCTGTTTAATTCGATAAGCTAGTCTGTCTATACGGGTATAGGCTTTGAGCATTTTGAGCATGTTCTTTCCCATCCACATATGCCCCATCTGATCGCAAAGATCAACCCATGCCATGAAAAGATCCCAGTCAAGGTTTAGTTTGTCCCAGATCTCCTCAATACGACGCTTATGAACTCTCCAAATCTCATTCTCGTACTTCATTATTCCTCCTTCCATGGCTCTAGCGTACAAAGCCCTTGTATCAGCCGTTTCACTGTATGAAGGGACATCAATTGCGACGGGTCTGGATGCACAATCGAAGATGGTGAGCAGACCTCTTTCTTGCAGATCACTCTTCTGAGGAGGACGTATGTCCAAACCTAGAAACTCAACCATTTTCCTTAACCTCCAATCAGGAATGTGTTTGATCACGGGCGATCTATACCTCACGAGATGAAAAAGGCGGTCAATCCAAGAAATCGAGGACAAAGTCCACCAAGAGGTCACGCCGTGCGTTTCCGGCGGTTTTCCAGTAATGAAACTTGCCCAGAGAATTGGCGTGAGTATTTTCCTGAAACTTGAGACGTCAATCCAACCGAATACTTCCTGCTTAAGGTTGCTGAGATGCCACTTCTTCACCAGATCATATTCAAGACCGTCTACGGCTAGAATGAAGATCCTCATTCATGGCACCTCTCAAGGTCGGATCGGCTTGAACACCCAAAGACTGCATTTGCCGTGTCACTCACGCCAACTGCTCGCGAGACAGACCACAGTCTAGTTGCCATTCGACGCATACCTATCACTAGCATGATCGCATCTTGTCTTGCTTCACCCAACGCTCATCCACGAAGGGGTAGGCAAGTCAAAAAATCTCATTATTGCGGGGGCAATATCCACGACACTGGATACAGAATTGATTCTGGTTCCCTGAGAGATAGCGTTCCCTTCGATGTATATTCCTAAGACCCCAGTTGAATCGTGCTCGCCATGCCTGTACACGGACGGAGCGATCAGCGAATTGAGGGGATCAATAACATTGACATCTATCGTATAACCCCGATTGGCTTTCACAACCAAGTTTGGCTCGATCGCTTGGCCTACCCCAGATGCTTTCTCCGTTATTGCAGGGACTCTTATATCTCTGATTAACACTTCGCCGTCGCTAGTTTTCAGATTCATCAACTTTGAACTAAGATGCTTCAGCATCCTCTCTTGACCTATAGCATTGCTTTTCCTGTTCTCAAGGGCGGGTCTGCAAAACCGTTCGTCACTGAGCCAGACATTCACCGTGTCTGCATTGCTTCCTCCTGCAAACGCAATCGTATGGTCGAAATCCACATCACGATAGCCATCACCCAGTCGGTCTTTGGAGAATAGACGGTTCATTTTGTCAAGGATTACACTGGTCCTGGGCCCATATACCTTTCTCCAGAAGGAAAAAGCATAGTGCTTCGGACAGAGCTCGGCGGCTAGAAAGCCGTTCTGGAACAGCCAAGAGTTCATAAGGAAAGTCTTCTTCACTGGTTGGAAACCGTGATCAGAAACCAGTACCAGAGCACCGTTGGATGAAGCGATTTCCTCAAACGAGCGAAGTAGAAACCTGTCGATCTCGGAATAGATCTCATGTAGGAGCGTCTGCCAATTAGCACGTCCAATAGCATAATGCTGAGCTCTATCAGTCGAGGTGAATACTATGAAGAAGAAATCCCAATCTGCAAAGGATTCCATGCACTGTATCGCCAGATTCACACGGGCTCTTGTTACTTGAGCTAGTTCCCTCAGTGCTCTCCTAGCATCTTTCTGGAACTGCGTCCTCGGATCATCAATGTCGATTCTGTACTGAGTCTTTCTTACGAGTTCGTTCAATCTCTTGGGATAAGTTGACAGTCGAGGCCCAGGCCAGCCCGAAACCAGTACACCGTCCAGCTTGTATGCAGGATAGACCATCGGAGGGTTGATCACAATTGTCTTCAATCCGGCCTTGCACAGCAGGTCCCAGACAAGCGGGAGTGGTCTGTCATTTACAAACCCATATGGCCTAAGTCTGAAATCATTGGCAATATACACGAAATCGACGATTCCGTGGATTCCCGGCCCTACGCCTGTATACACGCTGGCCCACGCTGGAGCGCTGAGAGGAGGGTCCACCGAAGTTAGATCACCCATCGTGCCGTCCTTTTTCAGTCTTCTGAATCCTCGCAGATCATCATAGGTTCTGAGTAATTCGTCCACAATCCATGTAGCGCATCCGTCGATGCCTATGACTATGAGCTTTCTTGATTCCATTTTTCTCCACCAAAAACCTGTATGGACCCCTCGTCGTACACTAGGTCTAGTCTTCCGTAGAGAGATGAAACTGTGGACTTCAGGATCGGCAAGTCATTCGGATCTATATAACGATTGATGATTCTTTGATCGGCATATATCATTACATAGTCAGACGCTTGCACGACAGCATCAGTATTGTGCAACAGCTCATCCATGACTTCCTCAGGCGAATAGCAAATGGGATTCAACATATTTATCGCCGTGAAGATTTCGAGATAGCCTGCGGGTTTCATGGCTGCAATATGCCCTTTGGGAAAGGAACCAAAATCCGCGAACGAATATGACAAGTCTCTGACACGCGATTTCAGGATCAAAGGTCTTCCATAAATGTCCAAACACTGATGCCTCACTAATAATTGTGATGCGAGAAACAGGAAGAGTAGCACCGACGCAAGTATTCTTGCTCTTGGCTTCGTTCGAACTATATAGCCTGCAGTGCCTATGGAGGAAAACAGTAACATGTAAAAGTACCCGCGCTCAAACACGTAAGTGCGAAAAGGAGAGAGAACGATTAGGTAGAGTCCTAGCGCTGCAGATGCTATAATGCAACACTGCACGAATCTTGCCATGGCTGTTTTTCTCGCTTTGAAGAAGTCGATGAAGCTAAGTAAAAGCAGAATCCCTAGAGCGACATTGCCGACCAATATGACAAGGATCTCTTCTCTTGTGTAGGAGAAGTAAGTGAACTTCGCGAAACCGGTTTCTTCGTGACCCAAGAGCGATGAGAAGAAACGACTGGAAAGATCCTCTAGTAAGTATGAATGCGCTTCTCTGACCCAAAGAAAAGATACTGATAGAATCAGGATGAGTAGAGCGACCAGCGGACCTTGAGCCTGGTCTAGCAGCTCATAGGCCCTGTGATCAGTTGATCCCCCAATCTTCCGGATAGATGCTGCCAACAGAACGAAGAGCGAAAGTAACCAGATCGTAACGTCACCAGTGGCAATGTGACACAGTGGAATGCCCAGAGCACAGATTAGAGTTGGCACAAGATATCGGTATCTGTCTTTGCGAGAAGCAGGTTTCATTCTAGAGAAGATGAAAAACAGACACAGAAGCAGGTAGACAAATGCGAGATTTTCCTGCCGGAATTGCCTGTAAAGAGACAGAAATCTAATGTTAAGACTGAAGACAAAAGTGCTGAAGACGGCCAGACTGGAAATCCTTTCTTCTCTTAGTAGACCAAAGACTTGCCTGTAGAAAATGAGCAGAAGACATAGCGCTAGAGATGACGTAAGAGTGGGATACAGAGCCGTTGCGAAAGGCAATTCAGGTATGCCAGTGATGAGAAGAAATGCTGAACTGAGAATTGTCGCAAGAGGAAAATGGCTGTATGAAGTGGCTCTGTGAGTTCCCATACCCCCGAAGATCCGACTAGAGTTAATGGTGAGTTTGACTAGCTGCAATGAATAGTGTGAGTCGCTTGGTAGTAGCGCATATCCGTCATACACGAAGTCCCGGATCAGGTACGTCGAGCGAAAAACCATCAAGAAAGCGATCATTAGTGCCAATTTCTGTGATATGCGGGCAGAGTGACGCAACAGGCCAAAGCTGGAAACCGAAAAAATCGCCAGAACGCCAATCCAGAAGAGAAACGGACTTGTTTCAAATACCGATCCCACAAGAAGAAGATATGAAAAGGCGATCAGACTCAACAGAGACGACGAACGTGTCAAGGAAATACTGCCTCTACCCTCTCAGCACCTGCCCTCTGATCGGTCTATTGCACGCCAGTTCAGACTCTTGGGTCTAGCCAGCCCACCACGTGGTACAGCAGCATCTTCAGATACACTGGTAGCGCCATAACATTGCTGCCTCGGAGAAGAACAACGTAGAAGCCGTAGCATATTTTTGAGAAGAGACTTCTGAAGAAGGCAAAGATGCTATTGGAGTTATGTTTTCTGGCAATAATTTTCATTGTTCTACCGTTCGCCAACGCACGTTCCTTCAAGTATGAAAGATTCAGTTTGCATTCGTCTATCGTGTGATAGACTATTGCTTGGGCATTGACCCTCACATCCAGCCTTCGTTTTGCTGCTCGCAGTATGAAATCAATGTCTTCGCCTAGTACCTGTGGACCAAACCTTCTCAACCCAAGGCTCTCATCAAAGTACCCGATCTTCTCGGTCACGTCTTTCTTTACAGCGAAATTGCAGCCCCATATGCTGTTGTTGGTGAACTTCGCGTATTCATTACCTACAGCAATGTATCCGCCCAGTAGAGCTTCATCCCACCAAGACTCTATCCTGCGCTTGAGCAAGAATCTAGGTTTTGTCACTCCTCCTGCAACATCAGCACCGGAGTCAAGGCTTTTTTCCAACTCATATAGCCACGAGTCAGCTGGTATAGCATCGTCATCCAGAAAATATACGTATTCTCCCTTTGTGCATCTTATTCCAGTGTTTCGGCTTGATCCTAGTGGGACTTCCAGCATTACTTCTATGAACCTTATTCCTATCCCGCACTTCCTGTATCTCGTACTCAGTTGCGACGGAATCTGAATTCCTGCTTCACACAACACAATGACTTCTTGAGGCTTTGCTTTCTGCTGCAACAGGTGTGAAAGCAATTCAAGAAGGTCAGATTCTCTTTCTCTTATCGTGATCAGTACAACTGAGTTCTTGACTGCTACCATGACAATCTCCTAGATGCTTGGCTTTCGCTACAGGTTTTGTCGATCGATCGAAAACTCCCAGTTCCTGAACAAATCGGAACTCAGCTAGGCAAGGCAGATCAGGAGACTAAGTGTCCACCCACGCAGAGAAATGATCGGTTTGCGAATACAGTAATCGATCGATCGACCAAGTCTGATCTACGACTGCTGAATTGCTCGTTGGTATATTTCATGAGTCTTTCTTGCGACTTCGATCCAATTGTTTGCAGAAATATAGGACTCAATGTTGTTGATCATGACTCTCCGGAGGTCAGCATCGGTGAGCAATCTCACTATTGCCGCAGCCAGCTCTTCAGATGATGCCGGACACACTAATAGACCTCTTCTACCCCAATCCAGATACTCCCCAAGAGAACCGACATCTGAGGCAATTACTGGCTTCCTGCAGCTAAAAGCTCTAGCCAGAATTCCGCTAGCCCCTACAGCTGTAAGATAGGGAAGCACAACCACCGAAGCCGCCGAGAAGTGAACGTCTACTTGGTTCTCCGGAACATATCTCCCCTTGACTATCACGTGTTCCTCCAGTTTCAGCTCTCTCACCAGCATTGTCAATTTCTTGTAGTACTGTAGTCCATCAATGGGATGCAATGGTCCCACTAAAAGAAGACACGTACTCTTCAAGTGAGCTATTATCTTCGGCATAGCTTGAACAACGTACTCGTATCCTTTGTTCGGCCATAGGTATCCGAAGCAAAGAATGACGTTCTCAGTATTAATCTTGAG
>JABXJW010000590.1 GCA_013375395.1 Desulfobacterales bacterium | reverse complement strand
GGGATGGTTTGCTGGCCGTTATGCAAAACTTAACAGTTAGTTACAATTGGTATTAGTTGCCCCAGCGGCTTTCTACTGAGCCAATGATTCTCGGATTTGCTCTGCTAATTGCAGTACGCTTTCGTAAGTTACGTTCTCCGGAGCTTTACCGTCATCGCTAAGTTCGGCCATAGCACCAAGGACCCACTTGTCAAAATCTCCTTTTGTTTCAATCAGCAAGCCATAAGGCACGGGAAGATTCATCTTCAGCCTTGGCTTACGTCCAATGTTGAATACGTATAGAGCATGATAGCCAAGTTGTTTGACGTTTTTCGGGGGTGTCCCGTTCGGCACATAAATGGCCCATTCGGTGAATCTGTCTACCTTTCGAGTATATGCAAGATGATAGCCGGTGTATATGATATCTTTTGGTTCTCCTCCAGGCTTCAAAGCGTTAAACTCTATCGGCAGTTTTGGTAAAGGGCCACCGAATGTGAGGCCTTTGAAGAATTCCTCCTGGGGTTTTTCAGATTCCTGATCGAAACTGTTCCAACCCCAGATTACACTACCATCGCTCATTGTGAAGCTTATGGCAGTGCCGTGACCAACGCCGAAACCACAACCTACCATTGGGGAACCCAACTCTGAAAGCGTCGCTGTTTCTTTGGTATTATCGGCCTCATAGCCTTCAGGTACCTCCATCGAAAAAAGTCCCTCCGGGATATCCACGTCGCGTTCAATCTTATCGTATTCCTGGCGCAGCTCCCATTGCTGCTTATCACCGAATCTCATCCAGAATTGACGTCGCTTACATTCGCCCGTACTTG
>JABXJW010000589.1 GCA_013375395.1 Desulfobacterales bacterium | reverse complement strand
GAACGGTAGCGTTCGCCTGCCTGCTCGAAGTCGTTGGTCAGCTTTATCTTTCGGCGCGCCATATCGCCTTCGACACGTGGCTGGCTGGTCGGGTAGACAGGAGCCTCACGGGGCATCCCGGCCGCTAGGGTGTTGGGCTCATAGTTAACTGTTCCGCCACCATAGGGCGCGTACTGCATGGCACCGTCGCGCTGGAGATTGTCGACCGGCACCTGAGGCCGATTGATTGGGAGTTGCAAGTAGTTAGGCCCCAGCCGATGCCGTTGGGTATCCGCGTAGGCGAAGACCCTGCCTTGCAGGAGTTTGTCTGCGGAGAGGTCGATGCCGGGGACGATAGAGGCGGGGCAGAAAGCGGCCTGTTCTACTTCCGCGAAGAAGTTTTCCGGATTGCGATTCAGCACCATCTTGCCCACTGGCATCAGCGGAAACTTATCTTCGGGCCAGGTCTTGGTGGGATCGAGAGGGTCGAAGCTCTGCTTGAACTCGTCGGCGATGTCCATGATCTGAACATTCAACTCGTACTCGGCCGTTCCGTCGGAGGCGATGGTGTCCCATAGATCGCGGGTCGCGATGTCTGGATCCTCCCCGGCAAGCCGAGTAGCCTCGTGGCGGTCGATTGTCTCTATTCCTGCCATTGGTTTCCAGTGATATTTGACGTAGACTGCCTTGCCCTCCTTGTTCACCCACTTATAGGTATTGACGCCGAATCCCTCCATTTTCCGGTAACTCTTGACCGTGCCCCGGTCGGAGAAGAGCCAGATGATCATGTGGGTGGACTCCGGGGTCAAAGAGATGAAGTCCCAAAAAC
>JABXJW010000181.1 GCA_013375395.1 Desulfobacterales bacterium | reverse complement strand
CTGGGCGTATCACTTGCCGCAGCTAAGGCCTCCGCCCACGCCCTGGATATTCCTCTTTACCGGTACATAGGAGGCATAAACGCTACGGTTCTTCCAGTACCATTGATGAATATCATTAACGGCGGCGCTCACGCAGCCAACAACCTGGACATTCAGGAGTTCATGATCGTTCCAATAGGGGCGGCAAGCTTTGCAGAGGCGATCAGAATGGGGGCCGAGACCTTTCACAAGTTGAAGGCGGTCCTAAAGAGCGCGGCTCACAATGTGGCCGTGGGTGACGAAGGTGGCTTTGCGCCTAGCCTCAACTCAAACGAGGAGGCGATCCGTCTTATCGTCTCGGCTATTGAAGAGGCCGGTTACACTCCGGGAAGAGATATTGCGCTTGCCTTGGATGCGGCAGCGAACGAATTCTATAACAAAGGAAAGTATGTGTTAAAGGGGGAGGGGAAGAAGGGCATGGATGCCAAGGCCATGATTGACTACTATGAAAAACTCACAGAAGCATATCCGATCCTGTCGATCGAGGATGGCCTTGCCGAACAGGACTGGGTCGGCTGGGAGATGATGACTCAACGTCTGGAGTCAAGAATACAGATTGTGGGTGACGACATCTTTGTAACCAACCCCAAGATATTTGAAAAGGGGATCGGCCGCGGCATCGCCAATGCCATCCTGATCAAGCTGAACCAAATCGGGACACTGACCGAAACCTTGGAAGCCGTGGAGATGGCGAAGGATGCCGGCTACGAAACCGTCATCTCGCACCGGTCCGGCGAAACTGAAGATACATTTATTGCCGATCTGGCCGTGGGTGTTAATGCCGGGCAGATAAAGACAGGCTCCGCCTCCCGAACCGACCGCATTGCCAAGTATAACCAGTTGTTGCGGATCGAGGAAAAATTGGGAAAGGCCGCCCGCTTTTCTCAGACTTTTGCCTGAGGGATTAAGGGGCAACAAGTCCTACTCAGAGTATTCACCCGCGACCTTGTCCCACACTCCTTGTGCCGCCAGGATCAACTCGGCCACCTCTCTGACCGCACCTCTGCCGCCAGGGGCAAGGGTGACGTAATGGGCGGTGTCGAACAGGTGCTCTGATGCGCCTGCCACTGCGACAGCCAAACCTACCCGGTTCATAACGGGCAGGTCAACCAGGTCGTCTCCCACAAAGGCGGCTTGTTCTGATTTCAGTTCCCTTTCGGAGAGAAACTTCTCAAGGACCGGCGCCTTGTCCCTTACCCCTTGTTCTACTGTGGTGATTCCTAAATCGGCGGCCCTTTTGTCGACCATGGGAGAATTTCTGCCGGAAATCAGGGCCGTCTCTATGCCGGCCTTCTGCAAGAGCTTTATCCCGTGGCCGTCCCGCACATCGAAGCACTTCGATTCGGTGCCGTCATCATGATAGATAAGCCTGCCGTCGGTCAGCACCCCGTCAACATCAAGGATAAGGAGTTTGACCCGCTCCACCCGCTGCCGGACCTCTGCGGTGAGGCGCTTCAGCACGGAAGGGATCTTGACACTTTGCCTTGCGCCAGTCTTTCCAAGAAACCCAAGTTTTTCCGCCATAGATTCTTGCTTTCCCCTTTCGGTCCTTATCTCGTCACTGTTCGTCCCTTGTACTCGATTGAAACTTCGCGACAGATATCATCGGATGCCTAATCGGTCAAGGGCATCCCTCTGGGGCGGCTGAAGCGCCTGATACCCCGGACCATGTCATTTTCCGGGCATCCCATTGGCGGAAGCGGCGACTACACTGAAAGTGCAGCTCAAAATACCATGCGTCTTCTCATAAAATAGGGTGGCCACCCCATTTACTTCTCCTGCCGTAACAAATTAGGTCTTTGAAAACACGGTCGTTGGATCTCCCTCGAATCCATTTGTTTCATAAGGCCAAAGTGATACCTCCTGCCTTTGTGCTTTTTGATTTTAAATGGGAGAGTACAGTAAAAAATGCCGTTAATGGACGGAAAAGAAAGGAGGACCCATGGACTTCAAAGATGTGGTTAACAAGAGACGTGCCGTAAATTTTTTTGATTCCGAAAAAAGCGTTTCCGATGAGCTTTTGAAGGAGATGGTGGAGATGGCCGCAAAGGCGCCTTCCAGCTTTAATCTTCAGCCATGGAATATAGTGATAATCAAGGACCCAGAAGAAAAGATGCGCCTGAGAAAACTTGCATGGGACCAGCCCAAGGTTAGTGAGGCCCCGGTCGTCCTTATCGTGCTTGCCGATCGGGACGGATGGAAAAAGGGGCATCCAATTGTAGAAAAAAACTTCAAGGAAATGGTCAAGACAGGCGCCATGTCAGAGAATCAGCACGAGTGGTTTCTAAATGCGTGCCAGGGTCTTTACGGCGCGAGCGAAGAAAGGCAACAGGCATTTGCGTGCAAGAATGCTGGATTCTTAGCCATGGCCCTGATGTTTGCAGCAAAAGATCTTGGGCTGGATACGCACCCCATGGATGGTTTTGATCATGACAGTGTTCGAAAGGAGTTCAACATTCCGGAATTTTTTTGGGTTCCTCTCCTATTGGCCGTAGGCTATTTTGATGAGAAGAAAAAGCTATACCCTGCCAAGTGGAGAAAAACCTTTGATGAGATCGTGCTCAGATTTAATTGAACTGCAAAAGCAAGCGCATCTAAAAAATGTCAGACTTCCTTGCGGTCGAAGATCCCTGTCAGCTTAGGCGGACAGGGGTCTGAACTTAGGGGCTTCGCCCCAATTGGAATGATGGTAACAATTTAGGTCTTTGAAAAGACGGTCGCTCCAACGACAACCAAATTTTGAACCGTGTAAAACTCGGGCCTAAGTGAGCCTAAAGAAAGAACTGCATCTGCTTGTTAAATCGTACCTGGAAGCTGTGCTCTTTGTTTAGCATTTAAGTGCGGTTCGTCTAGCTCTCCGTTCTTTCTCAAGGCTCACTAAGCCCCTCAGACAGTTCCCCGGTTCAAAATTTGGTTGTCGTTGGATCTCCCTCGAATCCATTTGTTTCATAAGGCTAAACTGATACAAAAAATGATTTATCTCCGCTTTTTCCCATTACTCCATTATGGCGCTATGCTTCACTTCGTGCCCACCATATCGCAAAGGTTGCGCCTGACGGCTTGACACGGAGTGAAGCCTGCGCCAAAACATCACACTCCGTGCCCATTATTCCATGTGTGAGGCCAAAAATCAGTTCTTAAAAAAACCTTTACTTTCAAGACGTTGTAGGAATTCCGATACGTAAATTACTACTGGGGACTGTAGTGTGAAACTGTCCGATGATGTAGAGAAGACTCTACAGGTATGCAGAACCGGATTCGAAACTCACTCCCGATTTCGGAAGCATCTCCCGAGAGTTGTCAATGATATCGTGACGAGTTGTCACGATGAGGAATGCTTCGAGCATATCGATGCCGAATTGATCCCTTCCCGCGAGTCAGTTATTGAAATAGTTGCAAGACTGAGAGAAATCCTTTTCCCCGGCTACTTCAACAAGGAAAAGTTGGATCGGACTAATCTGGGGTGTCAGATAGGCAGATCCGTTGATGTCGTTTTTGAGACCCTTTCAAAACAGGTTGCCCACAGTTTGAGGCACGAGTGTCTTCGTTACGATCAACCGTGTATTGAATGTGTCAAAATGGGCCATGAAGAGGCCCTTGGATTCATGGAGTCAATTCCCAAAATGCGTAAGGTATTGGCCACTGATGTTCGTGCAGCATACGCGGGCGATCCCGCGGCCAAGAGTTACGATGAGATTGTTTTCAGCTATCCGGGAATCTTTGCCATAACCGTCTACCGGATCGCCCATCAATTATTTGAGCAGCGCATTCCACTTATTCCCCGTATCATGAGCGAATGTGCCCACAGTATTACCGGGATCGATATTCATCCAGGGGCCCGGATCGGAGAGAGTTTCTTCATTGATCACGGCACAGGGGTCGTCATAGGCGAGACAACCGTGATCGGCAAGAATGTCCGGATTTATCAGGGTGTTACTCTGGGGGCATTATCTCTCCCAAGGGACGCAGGAGAACGTCTCAGGGGAAAGAGGCGCCATCCCACCATCGAGGATGAAGCAATCATTTACGCAGGAGCCACTATCTTGGGTGAAAAGGCCGTTATCGGAGCCCGCTCCGTGATAGGCGGCAATGTCTGGATCACCGAATCGGTGCCTCCGGATACCAAGGTGATTTTGGAGGCTCCCCGGCTAATTTATAAGTAGGGGCGCCAGTGTCCAAGATAGCTTGCTTCACTTGATCTCCTGGAGCCACCTGACTGTTGTCACTGCAAGACATCAACAGGGAGGTTGACATGGCGAAAATTTTTTGCGACATGAGAAAGACCGTTGGAAATACCCCTTTGGTCAGACTCAATAGAGTGACTGAAGGCCTTGAAGCCGATATCATTGCCAAACTGGAGTTTTCTAACCCACTCGGAAGCGTGAAGGATCGCATTGGTGTCGCTATGATCGAGGCGGCAGAAGCCGAGGGGCGGATTAGGCCAAGTACCCTAATTGTAGAGCCTACGAGCGGGAATACCGGAATCGCCATGGCTTTTGTCTGTGCGGCCCGCGGCTATCGTCTCTGTCTAACCATGCCCGATACTATGAGCATTGAGCGAAGAAAGCTCTTAAGCCATCTAGGAGCAGAACTGGTGCTGACCCCTGGGAGCCAAGGTATGGCAGGAGCCATTGCAAAGGCAGAAGAGATATTGACAGCCAGGAAAGATGCCTATATGCCGGACCAATTCAAGAACCCGGCAAATCCGGAAATACACCGAAAAGCCACGGCGGAAGAGATCTGGAACGACACCGAGGGTGCAGTGGACATCTTGGTTTCCGGCGTTGGGACTGGGGGAACCATTACCGGGGTGGCCGAAGTAATCAAGGCGCGAAAGCCTTCGTTTAAGGCGATTGCAGTGGAACCGGCGGCATCCCCGGTTCTTTCGGGCGGCAAACCCGGCTCACACAAAATACAAGGGATTGGCGCAGGTTTTATCCCGGATGTCTTGAATGTCAATGTGATTGACGAGGTTGTCACGGTGACCGATGAAAACGCATTTGAGACAGGAAGGAAACTAGCAAGAAAAGAAGGTGTCCTATGCGGAATTTCCTCTGGCGCTGCGGCATGGGCGGCGCTGCAAGTCGCAAAACGAACAGAAAATAAAAGCAAACAAATCGTGGTGGTGATTCCCAGCACGGGCGAGCGCTATATTAGCACTGATCTGTTTAAGGGAGGAGAAAATCCATCTTCCTTTCGTTCCCCGGCTATTGAGATATAAACCGCCGGCTTCCGGCTCGTAGAGAGAACGCCGTATTTGGGCAAAAGATGCCATTTCCGGATGGACACAACCTGGGAGGACTGTTACTATGTGGGATTACACGGATAAAGTCAAAGAGCATTTCCTAAACCCCCGAAATGTTGGGGAGGTCGAAGCCCCTGACGGTGTCGGCGAAGTGGGCTCGCTGGCATGCGGGGACGCGTTGAAGCTTACGTTCAAACTGGATGAGAAGAAACGCATCGATGACGTCAAGTTTCAGACGTTCGGCTGTGCGAGCGCCATTGCCTCTTCATCGGCACTGACCGAGATGATCAAGGGGATGACCCTGGCAGAGGCCGAAAAGGTCACCAATGAAGATCTTGCCCGCTATCTCGGGGGGCTTCCGAAAGAAAAGATGCACTGTTCCGTAATGGGTCGAGACGCTTTGGAAAAGGCGATTGCCTATTATCGTGGTGAAGCCGAAAAGAAGGTTGAAGGTGAGATAGTCTGTGAATGCTTTGGTGTCACCGATGTGGAAATAGAGCGGGTAATTCGCGAAAACAACCTGAGCACGGTCGAAGACGTGACCGATTATACCAAAGCGGGCGGAGGGTGTGAAAGCTGTCACGAGAAGATTGAAGAAATTATTGATAAAGTCTATGGGAAGCCACATGTTGTGCACCTGAAGCCGGGGCGATTGACCAATATTCAAAAGATCAAGCTCATCGAAGAAACTCTGGAGCGTGAGATCAAGCCTTCGCTGAAGCAAGATGGAGGAGATATCGAACTCATTGATGTTGATGGGAATGCGGTCATTGTGAAGCTGCGTGGAACCTGTGCCACATGTGTCGCCTCACAGGTTACGCTAAAACACTATGTGGAATCGAAGCTGCGTGAATTGGTTGCCCCTGAGCTGGTCGTAGAGGAGGTGGAATAATGAAAGTTATCTACGCAGACAACAATGCCACCACACAGGTTGCGCCTGAGGTGCTGGAAGAGATGTTGCCCTACTTTCACGAACTTTACGGCAACCCATCCAGCATGCACAGCTTTGGCGGTCAGGTGGAGCAAAAACTGGAAGGGGCGCGCAAGAGGGTGGCCGGTCTGATAGGGGCGGCTCCGGAAGAGATAGTATTTACCAGTTGCGGTACGGAAAGCGACAACACAGCCATCCGCGTAGCCATTTCCTCACATCCTGACAGAAAACATATCATCACCACCCGGGTCGAACACCCCGCTGTCAAGAATCTATGTGAATATTTGGGCAAGAACGGATATCGGATAACGTTTCTGCCGGTGGACCGAAAGGGTAGATTGAATGTCGAAGATCTACACAAAAGCCTGTCTGAGGATACCGCCGTTGTCAGCATTATGTGGGCCAATAATGAGACAGGTGTCATGTTTCCCATCGAGGAGATCGCACAGACAGTCACGGAAAGGGGGATCGTATTCCATACGGATGCCGTGCAGGCCGTGGGAAAGGTCTCCATCAATTTGCAGAAAATCCCCGCAGATATGCTTTCTCTTTCAGGCCATAAACTTCACGGGCCTAAAGGGATCGGCGCCCTTTATGTTCGAAAAGGGACTAAATTTTCGCCTTTCCTGATGGGAGGGCACCAAGAAGGAGGGCGAAGGGGCGGCACCGAAAATGTCGCCTCCATCATTGGCCTGGGAAAGGCGTGCGAATTGGCCGCAGAACATATAAAAGAGGAAAATGAGCGGGTCAAATATCTCAGGGACAAGCTTGAAAGGGAAATCCTAAAGCTGGTACCGAACGCCTTGGTCAACGGAGACCGCGATCATCGGCTTCCAAACACGACCAGCATTAGCTTTGAGTATGTGGAAGGCGAGGCAATCCTGCTTATGATGAATGAATTCAAGATCTGCGCCTCTTCCGGTTCGGCCTGTACATCAGGTTCTCTGGAACCGTCGCACGTGCTGCGGGCCATGGGAGTGCCTTTTACCGCTGCCCACGGTTCGATCCGGTTCAGCCTGAGCATCTACAACACCGAAGAAGAGGTCGATTTTATTGTGGAAAAACTTCCCCCAATTATTGAACGGCTCAGAGAGCTGTCGCCTTTTTGGGGTCAATCAAAGATGGGGCCTGCTGCCT
>JABXJW010000588.1 GCA_013375395.1 Desulfobacterales bacterium | reverse complement strand
GCCCTCGGTCTTTATCCTGATTTTATCCCCCGACTTCTCGGCAAGGCACCTGAAGCCGTTGAGCTTCTCCTCCACATCCAGGGGGAACCTGTCCTTGGCCCAGCTCCAGATCTGCTCCACGCTGAACGCTTCGGTGAGGCCGGCCATCGTGGGCTTGGGAGGGGCGAAAGCCCCGAAAGGCTTTAGGGCTACCTTCTTGAATTTAGTAATATCTATAACTGCCATAGCTGAATTTGTCTCTTTGATTTTCTTTACCTCAGTATCATGGCAATGTATGAATAATGCTTTAAAATCCTCTAATTTAGTAAATTTTTGCTTGTGAGTAGTATCAGCTCGATCACCCAAGGGTGATATGATAACGACCTTTTTGCTTGCTATTCTCCGTGCCTCCTTAATGATTTGCGTAGGATTATCGAGATGTTCCAAAGAATGAACCATTATCACGTTATCAAATAAGTCATTATCATAAGGAAGATTTCCTTTCTCCAGATTAAACTTCCTCATTTTTAATCCTTTAGCCTTTGCCATTTTTAGAGCTATATCATTAACATCCACTCCTTCCACTTCTCTGCCACTTCTTGATAACATCAAATCGAGCCTTCCCGTCCCGCATCCCAAATCAAGCACAGTCCCTTCAGAAAGGTTCTTTATAACATTGTAGTTATCCTGAAGCAGATCCTCACTCCAATTATCAAGTCCCTCAAAGTATTCCTTATCGCCTTTCTTTATCTTATCGGCCTTGCCGTAATCCTCCTTGACCTTCACCCGCTTGGTCTTATCCTTAGCCCTCAGCACCAAGTCGAAAAGC
>JABXJW010000587.1 GCA_013375395.1 Desulfobacterales bacterium | reverse complement strand
TCCCCAGTTATAATAGAGCCCATATCTAGTGAAAGACTACCGGGGAAAACGACCTTGCGCCCATCTTGGGCTGGCCTCGAGTTGGGAGTCGCAAGGCTTCAAGCTAACTCGATAGTTGGAAACTAGACATACTGTCAAGATTGTGGCCTGACGCTGGGCTATGGTGCTACGTGGCAAACACGCTTGACAGGATAAAGCTTCAGCCCCAGTCCTAACCGCTTTAACGGTCAATATGCGGGGAATTGTGAGCCTAAATTCACACAGTCTGGTATACACTGGCTGTATACTCGACTTTTGCGGTCGTTAAATGTAGCGTGGTGCTATAGCTGTCGAGCGCCAACGTTATCGGCGGTCAATCAGCTCGGCAATCAGGTGCGTGGCATGGCTGTGGTGGTTACCCTGCCACCAAGAGGACGCAGCGCGGACAGGAAAGCTGACGCTAGTCCTTCCTACACCCTTATGTAGAGGCTCTGTAGGGTAAGCGGGGCGGGTATCGAGGCAACTGTCGAGGGCAGTAGCAAGCCCCTAAGGCTGTTCCCAACCACGCAAGATACCGCAAGTCAAAAGTCCCTTGCGGGTTGTCGTTCCAGTTATCTGGACTGTCATAAAGGAGTAATCACGAGGCGCAGACTCCCCGTCCCGTTTGAACTGGGGGTGTCTCCCGTGGCACATAGGCCAGTTCCGAGGCTTCGGCTTCGGGGCTGGCCTTTTTTTTGCCTTTTTCTCGGCTCCCTTGGGGAGTTGCCGGCCGCTGGTCCGCCAGGGGGAGCTGGCTCAGACACCCCGGCGCCGACGAGGTTCAACCCTCT
>JABXJW010000586.1 GCA_013375395.1 Desulfobacterales bacterium | reverse complement strand
ATCTCATTAATCAATTTGCTTACGGTATCATGCCTAATGAAGTAGTGGACGCCGTTAACCTTATCAACTTAAGGCATAGGGGCATGATTGAAGAAGGTCGTTATCTTGAAGAGATGAAGAAAAGCGGCTTTAATGAAGATAGGTCAAATCTGCTTTATCTCGGCTCGGCGCAGTTACTCGCGGCTTATGATATTGTGCGCTTATGGAGAAGGGAAGGGATAGGGGAAGCGAAGCGGGACGAAGAATTAAACGCGCTCGGCTTTGATACAGACCGAATAGAGCAGCTTATCAAGGTAAGCGAAGAAATCCCAGGCGCGCGTGATATTATTGCCTTTGCAGTCAGGGAAGTCTACAGCCCTGAAATTGCCGCGCAGTTCGGGCAGTATGAAGGCGCGGACCAAGTTTACAAGGCGGCGGAAAAAGACCTTGTAGCGGCGGGTATGACAGAGGAAACATTTACAAAGTATTGGGCGGCGCATTGGGTACTGCCTTCAATGACGCAGGGTTATGAGATGATGCACAGGGCGGTTATCGAGGACGCGGACCTTGACCGCCTCATGGTAGCAATGGACGTGATGCCGTGGTGGAGAGACAAACTAAAGGCCATATCGTTTTCTCCCTATACCCGCGTCGATGTACGCAGAATGCACAAGATAGGGATACTATCTGATGATGAGCTTATAAGGGCGTATCAAGACGTCGGATATGATGAGGAAAAAGCGGCTCGTATGGCTCAATTTACTATCCGGTATAACTTCGGACCGGAGGCCGCCGAAATGACGGCGGAGGACCGGCAGCGCGAGACACAGA
>JABXJW010000180.1 GCA_013375395.1 Desulfobacterales bacterium | reverse complement strand
ACCAACTATCGGCTTGACCGCCTCGCCATCCGGGCGCGCCAAACGCCTGCGCACGGACAAGCCGCTCAGGAAATCCAAATTCGAAAAAGAGAAACACTTTGATTGTGCTCTTCAGTTATGGTAGAATATCTTGTAATATTAAACGAGTAAAAGAGCGAGATACGCGTGATGGCGGCTGCGTTCAGCGGCAACCAATATATGAAATTCATATCACCCCATCATCATTTATGTCAAGCTCTATGACATATGGAATGGTTTAAATTTCGTGCTCTTCCCGTCCTTTTTGTCTTTTGGAGAAGGAGTGCCGACTATGATGAAGAGTAACAGAAAGATGATCCTTGTTTTCGTCTCCTTATCCGTGTTTTCTATTCTGACGTTCTGCCAAAGGGCGCCTCAGCAAGAAGACCGGGCAGGATCTTCCGGCGTAACCGACACCGAAGTCCTCATCGGATCCTCCTGTGCCCTCACCGGACACGCCAACTTCCTGGGTACCAGCTATGTTCATGGTGCCATGTGCTATATCAACCACATAAACGAAAAAGGGGGCATTCACGGACGAAAAATCAGGGTTATCGTCTACGACGATGGGTATGATCCACCACGCTGTGTGTTCAATACGCAAAAACTCATCAACGATGACAAGGTTTTTGCTCTTTTTTGCTATGTGGGCACACCCACCTCGGTGGAGATCATCCCAATTGTGGAGGAGGCGAGGATTCCGCTGTTGGGACTGTTCACAGGGGCCAATACCCTGCGAAATCCCTTCAGAAAGTACATCTTCAACGTGCGCGCTTCTTACTATCAGGAGATCGCCGCCACGGTGTATCACCTCGTGAAAGACCGGGGATTAAACAAGTTTGCCGTCTTTTACCAGTATGATGCCTACGGCTTTGACGGCCTTACCGGGGCGGAGCTGGCCTTAAAGAAATATAAGTTTGAGCCTATAGCCCGGGGCAGCTACGTGCGCGGCACGATGGATGTGGAGGAGTCGCTCGGCAAGATCGTGGCCTCGGGCGCCCAGGTGGTTATCATGGTAGGAACCTATGACCCGTGTGCCAAGTTTATCAAGCTGGCTCGGGCCAAGGGGTTTAACCCTATCTTTTACAATGTCTCTTTTGTTGGGGGTGATGAGCTTGCAAGAAAACTGGGCCCGGACGGAGAAGGGGTCATCGTCACCCAGGTTGTGCCGTCGCCTGATACGCGCGCACTGTTGCCAAGGGTCGATCAATACTGGCGCTTGCTCGAGAAGTACTATCCCGGAGACCAGCCAAACTATGTCGGCCTTGAAGGCTTCATCAACGCAAGAGTACTGATAAGGGGCCTGAAACTTACTGGAAAAGACCTAGACAGGCAAGGATTCATTGAGGCTTTGGAATCCGTGGAAGAATATTCCCTTGGCATCGGCCGCCCGCTGAATTTCGGCCGGAAAGATCACGAAGGGCTTGACGCTGTCTATTTTAGCCAAATAAGAGACGGCAAACTTGTTCTGGTGATGGAATGGGATTTGTAGGGTTAGTTGATTTTTTCGAGAACCTGAGCATTCGACGAAAGGTGCTTTACAGCACTATCGTCATGTTGGTCTTTATTGGCATAGTCAGCGGTCTCGCTCACTGGTTTATCGTCATCCCGTCGGTTATTAAACAGATCCAGATCCACAGCCTGAGGGTCGGCTACTCCTTGGTCACCCGATGTCGCCCTCACATACTTGCCGGCAATCGCCCGGTGCTCACCGGCATCCTGTTTCAAAAAAAGGTGATCGAAGCAGACCTTTCATACATCTTCATTACCGACAACAACAACCGCTTGCTGGCCCACACATTTATCGGCAGCATCCCGGAAGGCATTGAGACGGCCAACTTGATAGGACCGGAGGAAGACAAAAAAATCAATCTCATAAACGTTGGTGGTGAATCGGTCTACGACGCCGCCGTATTTGTGAAGGAGGGACTGGAGAATATCGGCACTGTTCACATTGGCGTGGGCAAGAAGCCGGTTGATGCACTTACCCTGAACATAGGGATCATCTTCATAGTCGTCATGGTAGGCATCATCCTGGTGGCCGGTCTCCTCAGCAATCTGGTCGCAGCCTTTATTTCCAGGCCATTGTCCAGCCTCACTCAGGCCATGAATGATTTATGCCTGGCCAGGACCGATCATCTCCCCCTTTTTTCCCAGAGGGTAAAATGCTGGGATATCCTGAAATGTAAGCAAGACCAATGCCCGGCATTCAAGCACAAGGAACTGGTCTGCTGGTTTGCGGACAACACCCTGTGCCATAGCGGGCAACCGGCCAGGTTCCCGGAGAAGATGGAAGACTGCTACAATTGCGAGGTGTACAAAAGGCTGGGAGGGGATGAAATCGTGCAGCTTTCCAATTCCTTCAACAATATTATTTACACCATGCAACTCAAGACTAAGGAATTAAAACTGTCGGAAGAGAAATATCGCCTTCTGTTTAATTACGATCCGAATCCTCTTTTTATGGTTGATGTAGAATCGGCCAAGATACTTGATGCGAACAGTCCGGCCAGTGACGTGTATCAATATGAACACAAAGAACTGTTGGAGATGTCATTTCTCGATCTGTTCGATCCTGAGGACGCAAATCGACTCTGGAAAGAGCTTCAACGCTTTGTCAAGGATGAATACGTCTTCATGCCCAAGCTATGGGCCAGGAAAAAGGACGGTCATTACTTCTTTCTCGATTTCCATGCCCGTGTCGGCAAATTTCAAGAACTGGAAAGCCGGTCATTTGGTCTCTCCTATATTATTAGGACTGTTGACATTACCCGGCGTCTTGAACGGGAGGCCCAGCTGACCCAGGCCAGTAAAATGGCAACCTTGGGCGAGATGGCAACCGGCATTGCCCATGAGCTCAATCAGCCCCTGAACGTAATCAGGGTGGGGGCCGATTTTTTTGCCAAGATGACAAAACGGGGAGAGAAGATCTCAGACGATCAACTATCGAATGTGAGCCGCAACATAAACGATCAGGTGGACCGGGCCGCAAACATCATCAACCATCTCCGGGAGTTTGGCCGAAGGACCGATTTCAAATCATACCCGGTAGACATCAACGAACCGATCCAGGATGTCTTTACTATCTTGGGCCAGCAGCTCAAATTGCGGGACATAGAGGCAAGCCTGAAGCTGGCGGAAGGCCTGCCCAAGATCCTGGCCGATAAAAACCGGCTGGAGCAAATCTTTCTGAACCTGGTAACCAATGCCAGAGATGCTATGGAGGCAAAGGCGGGGGAGGCGATCAAGAAGCTCACCATTGCCACATACGAGCAAAATGGCAGGGTGGTGGCCCTGGTCTCTGATACCGGTATGGGCATCTCAGAGGCGGTTCGCGAAAAAATATTCGAACCTTTTTTCACCACAAAAGAAGTGGGGAAAGGAACCGGGTTAGGGCTCTCGATTACCTACAGGCTGGTTAAAGATTTCGGTGGCGATATCGACATAAAACTCACCTCGGACATCGGTACGATATTCAAACTCAGCTTTCCCATTTACACGGACGAGGACCATATTGATGACAAGACTTCTACTCATTGACGATGAAGCTGCTATCCTGGAAATGTTGGAGATTTCCCTTACCAGCGAAGGGTATGAGGTAACAACCGCTGAAAGCGGCAAGGAGGGTTTGAGAATCTTCGAGGAAGAAGGCATCAAGCTCATACTGACCGACATCAAGATGCCCGTGATGGATGGCATAGAGGTGCTCAGAAGGATAAAGGCCATAGACAAGGAAGCCGAAGTCATCGTTATCACGGGTCACGGCGACATGGACTCAGCCATATCCGCACTTCAGTACGGCGCCTCGGATTTCATCACCAAGCCGATACGAGACGAGGCGTTGATCCTTGCCCTGCAAAGGGCTAAGAAGAAGTTGGCCGTGAGCCGACAATTAAAGGATTACACCGAGAATTTGGAGCAGAAGGTGAAAGAGTATACGGTGGAGTTGAGGCAGGCGCAGGAGGAATTGATAAGAAGCGAGCGACTTGCCAGCGTTGGCGAGACAGTGGCGGGATTGGCGCACTACATCAAGAACATCTTGAGCGGACTGCGCGGCGGCATGTACATGGCAAACACGGGCATGGCCAGGGACAAACCTTACATGCTGCAGGACGGCTGGGCCATGGTCCAGCGTAATATCGACAAGGTTTCGAATCTTGCACTCGATCTTTTGAGGTATTCCAAGGAAAGGACCCCTGAGCGAACTTTGTGCAGCCCCAACCGGATTGTCTCAGAGGTGTTGGAACTCCTCAAGAATTACGCAAAGGTACACCGCGTTGAGCTGAAAAAGATCCTGGATCCTAATCTTAAGGATGCCTACCTGGACAAGGACGGCATCCACCGGGTGTTGTTGAACCTGGTCTCAAACGCCATCGACGCTTGCATCTACGATACGGCTGCCTCTAAGGCATGGGAGGTAACAGTAGAGACCAGACTGGAAACAGATGACGACCCAGGCGAAACCATCCTGTTTAAAGTAACCGATAACGGCTGCGGAATGACCGACCAGGTGAAGGCGAAGCTATTTACCAGGTTTTTCAGTACCAAGGCAGGGCGAGGCACGGGCCTTGGCATCCTCAATACACAAAAGATCATTCACGAACACGGCGGCAAGATCTCTGTAAAGTCGAAAGCGGGGCAGGGGAGTACTTTTTCAGTTCGACTCAAGCGGAATATGCCTGAAGGATCGAAAGGTGGAACAAACTAAAAAAGCCCTTAAGGCAGCAATTGTGGGTGGTGGTTCAGGTTACAGGCCCAAAAGCGTTCCTATCTCGGGATGTTTCGTTATAACCTTGAGGAACTGGGCTGTCCGGCGTTCCAAGCGGTTTTCAAGGATTGTGGCCGCCTTCTGCATAACCATAAATCCCATGGTGTGGTCACGATCAAGGAGGTCCAAAAACTTGTCTCCGGGGATGACGAACACTTCGCAGGGTTCAGAGCAAATGGCATACGAAGTATGGGAAGCCGATGGCAGGAGGGCAGACCAGCCGAACGAGTAGCCCGGTTTAATGGCGCCAAGGGAGATAATGAGGGATGCAGCGAGTTCCGCCTCAAGCAGGACCTTTCCTCTTTTCAGTGAATAAAAATGGGAAGCTGCATTGCCTGCTTCGTAAATGATTTCTCTTTCCCCAAGGGACTCATTTTGAACCATGGGAAGCAACTGTTCAAGCATCCCGTCTGTCAAGCTCTCAAACAGCATGATCCTTTTCAGGTCTTCTACGGAAGCCATATATATATCACCTCTCCATACCCGAGTCTTTGTAAGTTCTTACTTTCATATCACATCAAGAGGAAGACTACCACCAAAAATATGGTAGCCAACGCCGCACTGATTCCTACCGGCGAGGTGCCTGTTTGCAAGGCCGCGCGAGTCCTTTCGATTTTGTCTTGGAGTTCTTTCCCTTTTGAACCAGCCGTACTCCACAGAGGGATCATGGCTCCAAGGGTAAGAATCTGCGGGCCCTGTTTAGATAAGCGGCCAAGAGCACCGGCCAAACCACCCACAAAAACCCGATCCGAGGCCCTGTTTAAACCGTTAAAAACCTTATCCGTAATATAGTAAAAGAGTCTGCCGCCCTTGCGGTAAGACCAATCAGAATCGATGTTGACACATCTCATCTCAGCCGGATAGATGCCGGAGAGCAGCAGAAGCGTGAAGGCCAGGGCCGAGAAGAAGAGGATCTGTGTTTGACCCACCACATGAGGCATTGTGTACGGCTCATAGGTACAAGGATACGGGAGCAGGCTGTACAGAGGGCCCGGAAATGATCCTATGAAGATGCACAGGAAAGCCGTAATGCCCATGGCAAGGAGCATATTGAGCGGGGCTTCCTTGGGCCTCATACCGGAGTCGTGGCCGAAAAATGCAAAAAAGGGAATCTTGATACCTGCGTGGTGGAACACACCGGCCGAGGCAAACAACAGGATGAACCATATGACCTTCATATGACCTGCGCCGGCCGCATCCATGACCATAGACTTGCTGACAAAACCGCTAAAAAGCGGAAAGGCGGATATGGATGCAGCTCCCACCATGCAAAATATACAGGTCAGCGGCATGGTCCTGTATAGCCCACCCAGGGCTGTGCCATTGATTTTTCCTGTGCGATACAACACAGCGCCCATGGACATGAAGAGGAGGGCCTTAAAGAGAACATCGTTAAAGACATGTGCAATCGCTCCGTTTATGCCCATATGTGTGCCTATGCCAATGCCAACCACCATGAATCCTACCTGGTTGATCAAGCTGTAGGCAAGCACTCTCCTGAGGTCATTCTCAATGACTGCATAGAAGATGGGGAATCCGGTCATAAGCGCCCCAATCCATATCAGGGCCTCCGTGCCCGGGAAGGCCCTTGCCAGGGCGTAGACCGCACACTTTGTAGTAAAGGCGCTCATGAATATGGTGCCGGTAATCGTTGCCTCAGGATAGGCATCTGTAAGCCACGGATGCAGGATCGGCCAGGCACAATTGATGCCAAAACCGAAAAATATGAAGTAAGTAGCAGGTCCGTTCAACCCAATGTAGCCGAACTCGATAGAGCCCGTTTGATTTACATACAGCACGATGCCTGCGAGAAGGCACAGGCCTCCGGCAGCATGAACGAGAAGGTATCTGTATCCTGCGCCAAGCGCCGCCTTTGTCCTGCGAGCCCAGATAAGAAATATGGAAGCTACCGTGAGCATCTCCCAGAAGATAAAGAAAGAGAAAAGATCTCCTGCATAGATAACCCCCAGGGCGCTGCCGGCGTAGACAAGCCCTGCCACGTGCTGCACGTCATCTTTTACGTGAAGCGCATAAAGAATCGCTATGAAAGATACGAGATGGAAGATGTAACCGAACAGGAGGCTCAGCCTGTCCACTTTGCCGAAAACGAGATCATAACCGAGGAAACCAACTACCCAGTGGGTTCCTTCAGGGATATTGATCAAGTTGATGAAGCCGACCACAGGTATGAGCAATAAAAAGGCGCTTTTCCATTTCCCCTTTATGAGGGGAGCAAGTAATCCCCCGATGATAAATATGGTTGCTGGCGGAACGGTGCTAATCATAATAATCCTCTCGTCTCATCACTAGGGGCCGCAAGATGTATTTTGCTACAATAACGAGGACCACACAGGCCACAAATCCGTATACACAATAAAATTCAGGCCACTTTTCCCAGGCAAAATGCGGGTGTTTCTGCACAAACATCTCAATGATGAGGAGAACAACCAGCGATGAAAAAAAGATTGCGAGAAGTCTGTTAACGTTTCCTGGCTTGTCAAAAAGATATTTCTTTTCGTTCCGTGCTTTTTGTTCCATATCAATTCCCTAACCCGGACAAGCCGGAACCAAACAAGAATTGGTTTAAGCCTTGGAAAATAAAATTAAATCTAACTCGAACAAG
>JABXJW010000585.1 GCA_013375395.1 Desulfobacterales bacterium | reverse complement strand
GAATCGGATGATCAATGGCTACCTGCTGCGCGACGTTATCAACAAGGTTAACGGCATCCATTTCAGCTCAACAGCGGAGATTCACACCCTGAGTCACCTCTATGAGGCCATGCTCCGTGAGATGCGCGACGCCGCAGGGGATTCCGGAGAATTTTACACACCGCGCCCAGTCGTTAAGTTCATGGTCGAAGTCATCAACCCGCAATTGGGTGAGACCGTGCTTGACCCTGCATGCGGGACCGGCGGCTTTCTCGTGGAGGCTTACAGCCACCTTGAAAAGCAGTGTAAAACAGTCCAGGATCGCCGAATGCTCCAGGAGCAGTCCATTTTCGGCCAGGAAGCCAAGCCTTTGCCTTATATGCTATCCCAGATGAACCTTTTGTTGCATGGCCTGGAGTATCCGAACATTGTCTATGGCAACTCACTGGCTGTGAAGATCCAAGAGATCGGTGACCGGGACCGTGTGGATATCATTCTGACCAATCCGCCCTTCGGTGGTGAGGAAGAGGCGGGGATCAAGGCGAACTTTCCCAACGACATGCAGACTTCAGAAACCGCTCTTCTGTTTCTTCAGCTCATCATGCGAAAGCTCAGACGGCCCGAAAAGAGCCAAGGGAAACCAGGCCGCGCGGCTGTGGTTGTGCCAAACGGCACGCTTTTTGGCGATGGAGTTTGCGCGCGAATTAAGGAGGATCTGCTAAAAAATTTCAATCTTCACACCATCGTCCGCCTCCCAAATGGAGTTTTTTCTCCCTATACAAACATTCCCACAAACCTCCTTTTCTTCGATCGTAGCGGCCCAACAAGCGAG
>JABXJW010000584.1 GCA_013375395.1 Desulfobacterales bacterium | reverse complement strand
GCCGTCGGCGTTCCATCATAATCTCCCATTAATAAAGCATACAACTGACCGCTGGGATCGACTTTTATCAGTATCAGTTCCTCACCGTCCCAGGCGTAAAGCGCGACTCCCTTATGATGGTCCGGCGCGCCTTTTACCATTGCCAGGGCCAGGATAGATATAAGACATAAAATTCGGAACACTCTTGCCGCCATAGTCGACTCCTTAGAGCTGAGGGATTTTGACCCATTCGCACCATCCGATCTTACCGACTGGTATATGATAAGTGTCTTTTATAAACTTCTTAATTTCCGCTTTGGTGATCGAGTACGGCGGAGGGATTGTGTCGTTATGATACTCCCAGCCGTTGTCCAGCCGGGTAATAACTCGATACCTGGGAGTCCCCGCCATGTAGTCGAGTATAATTCCCCTGACGGCGATCAGCGGCTCGGCCATTACCGCCCCAGTTTCTTTATTAAACCAGCCGCTGTTTTAACGACTGCCGGGACCGCCTTTTCTCTCTCCCTGACTCCGAAAACCAGGTTGAAAGTATGGTCATAAGTGTCGTCTAAATTCCAAACATGAGCCTCCAGTTGAAACGGGCTTTCCGATATTTCATACCCCGGATCGACGGCAATTTCCGAGTCGTCCCCGGATATGCTTTCACCGTCAGAAATCGGTATAATTTGCCTCAGCCCTCGATAGAGCTGTAGGTGGGCCAGCCCCTGGTGACCGCTCGGAATCTGTATGTAAATCCTGTGGAGTCTGCCTTTCGCCAGGGGCAGCTCAACAACGTCCACCTCCTTTGCCCCCGCCTTAGATAAGACCTTGAT
>JABXJW010000179.1 GCA_013375395.1 Desulfobacterales bacterium | reverse complement strand
AAAAATTGCTCATTTCTGAATTGGAAACTGACATCAGTGCCCAGAGTTTTGAAATTCATTTATGGATGGGCACTAGCAAATTTACCATAAAGCAGACCGACGCCAAATGTTAAGACTGTCAAGATATTAACAAATAACTGTCAAGATATTAACATGGGATGCCGAATAATATATTATCACATCAACAAAGCTGCGAGCGCAGGCCCTTGCATATGCGCTCAAGTTTCGCACACTTATCAAGCATTTGAATTGGTTAGTAAAATTGGCATGACCTCGCTTAAATTCTCAAAAACGGGCGGTCACGTTTTTTGTAGTAATTTGCTGCTCGGCATGCGGAAACCCACTTCGCTCCGGCCTCGAACCCGCCTGCCACTGCGAGGCACGAGCGGGCAGGCGCCTTCCATGGATATGCGGATATCATTGCTGAAAATGGCTGTAGGCCTGCGTTCAGCGGATTTCCGCATGCCTCAATGTTGGCATATTTTAGGCGTATAGGCATTGGTATACAAGCGTATAGGCATTGGTATACAATCGGTTGCTTTAATTTACAGGTGCTAAGCTTGATAAACTCGTAAAAAGTCGAAAAACATGTCATTGCGAGCGGAGCGAAGCAATCTCGTGCATAATAAGTACTTGTATTTATTAGATTGCTTCGTCGTTGCACTTCTCGCAATCACTAGCTTTATGACTTTTTACGAAACCGTCAAGCTTGAGATATACGTTTTGTGAAAGAGCAAGCAGCATATGTAATGGAACATTTTTTGCATGGTGGGTGCTAGTCGTTGAGACGCCTTGGTCGAAAAAAGAGGCGTCATGAATGAAACGATGGAATATTGGGGCGAAGCCACAGAGTTCGTATCTCTTTCGAAGTAAAGCATCTTTCCCGAAAGGACGTGGGTTCGCGTAGAGGGAAGCTGGCCGGAAAGGTGAATAGGGTGGTTTCAGTTAAATTGCGCTTTCTGGAACTTAGGGCTTGACAAGACTATCTTGTTGCCGTAGCCTGATATCAAAAATGTCAAAGAAACAAACGGATTATGTCATGTATGGCATACCTTTTCCGGTTGATCTAACCTTCAGGGCATCTTTTTTCTCGCAAGCGGAAAGAGTCATGTATAGCAAACCGTATTTGTGGTTTTCGCTTGTAACTTGCCTAAAAAACCATCCTGCCAACCCTAACCTTACATTACAATCATACATCGAAGAGAGGGGGTGAGCTTGAAGTTTTAACTAACTAGATTTTTATAGAAAGGAAGGTGAGCAACTATTATGAAAGTAACCCGAAGAGAGTTCATGCAGATCACTGGTGCGACGGCTACCGGGCTTGCCGTAAGCGGTTTGGGCTTTGACCTTTCGCCGGTCAAGGCACACGCCCAATTGTTCAAGCCCAAGTATGCCAAGGAGACCACAACCATCTGCTGCTACTGCGCAGTAGGGTGTGGGGCCATCGTGCATACCAGCTTAAAGGGTGACCGCCGTGTCATCAACATCGAGGGTGACCCCGACCATGTGATCAACCGAGGCAGCCTGTGCAGTAAAGGCGCTGCGCTGTTTCAATTGGGCGAAAATGAAAGACGGCTCACAGAGCCCATGTACAGGGCGCCTAATTCCAAACAGTGGAAGCGGGTTTCATGGGACTGGGCACTGACCAAGATTGCCGATCGCATCAAGAAGACACGCGATGCCACCTTTACCGGCAAAAATGCCAAGGGGCAGCTAGTCAACCGGACGACCGCCATTGCCTCGGTAGGAAGTGCCGCTATGGACAATGAAGAGTGCTGGATCTACCAGGCACTCATGCGGGCCTTGGGGCTTGCATACATCGAACATCAGGCCCGTATCTGACACAGCGCCACTGTTGCGGCTCTGGCAGAGTCGTTCGGACGAGGCGCGATGACCAACCATTGGATCGACATCGGCAACAGCGATTGCATCCTGGTCATGGGAAGCAATGCGGCTGAGAACCATCCCGTATCTTTCAAATATGTCGTCAAGGCGATGGAAAAAGGAGCCAAGCTCCTTAGTGTGGACCCCAGATTCACCAGGACCTCTTCAAAGGCGGACATTTATGCTCCCCTGCGATCAGGTACCGACATCGCCTTTTTGGGCGGCATGATCAAGTACATCCTTGACAACAATCTCCATAACAAGGACTACGTCCAGGCGTATACCAATGCCCCGTTCATTGTGGGCAAGGATTACGGCTTCAAGGACGGACTCTTCTCCGGCTATAACCGCAAGGCCCGCAAGTATAACAAGTCAAAATGGGCCTTTGATATGGACAAAAACGGCGTCCCGAAAATGGACAGGGATTTGAAGCATCCCAGGAGTGTATTCGAGCTGTTGAAGAAACACTACGGCAGGTACAACACCAAGCTGGTCTCAAAGATCACAGGGACTCCGGAGGCCGATCTCCTGAAGGTCTACAGGGCCTATTCAGCCACCGGTGCAAAGGGGAAGGCCGCAACCATTATGTATGCCATGGGATGGACCCAGCACACCGTGGGGACCCAGAATATCCGTACCATGGCCATAATCCAGCTGCTCCTCGGCAACATCGGGATGGCGGGCGGCGGGGTGAATGCCCTGCGCGGCGAGTCTAACGTCCAGGGCTCTACGGACCACTGCCTGCTGTGGCACATCTGGCCCGGATATCTCAAGACGCCAAGGGCCTCCAATGTGTCATTGGCGGCCTATAACGAAAAATGGACTCCCAAGAGCAAAGATCCGATAAGCGCGAACTGGTGGCAAAACTACCCGAAGTATTCGGTCAGCCTGTTGAAGTCGTTCTTTGGCAAAAAAGCCACCAAGAAAAACAATTTCGGGTACAACTGGCTGCCAAAGGTGGACGACGGCAAGGCGTACTCGTGGCTTGACCTCTTTGATGAAATGTACAAGGGGAGGATCAAGGGCTTCTTTGCGTGGGGCCAAAACCCGGCCTGCAGCGGCGCCAATGCCGGCAAGAACCGTAAGGCCATGGCCAAGCTTGACTGGATGGTCAACGTTAATATCTTTGACAATGAGACCGGTTCCTTCTGGCGGGGCCCAGGTGTGAATCCTTCCGCCATCAAGACCGAAGTCTTCATGCTCCCGGCCTGCGTGTCCGTTGAAAAGGAAGGGAGCATCACAAACAGCGGTCGCTGGATGCAGTGGCGATACCAGGGGCCAAAACCCCTTGGAAACTCCAAGTCGGATGGCGACATCATCATGGAACTCGGCCTTAAGCTCAAAAAGGTCTATAAGCAGGGCGGCGTATTCTCCAAGCCGATCCTGAACCTGAAGTGGAACTACATGACAAAAGGCCTGTATGATCCTCACAAGGTGGCCAAGGAGATCAACGGCTACTTCCTGAAAGACGTCAAGGTAAAGGGCAAGCTGTGTAAAAAGGGAACCCTGGTTCCAAGTTTTGCATGGCTACAGGCAGACGGCTCCACCTCTTCGGGGAACTGGCTCTACTGCAACAGTTACACTGGGAAGGGGAACATGGCGGCCCGACGCAGCCAGCAAGACGCGGTCAACAAGATCGGGCTATATCCGAAGTTTTCCTGGTGCTGGCCGGTAAACCGCAGGATCATCTACAACCGTGCCTCGGTGGATCTGAATGGAAAACCGTGGGATGCGAAGCACTGGGTCATTCAATGGGACGGCAAGAAATGGATCGGCGATGTGCCTGACGGTGGATGGCCGCCGCTGGGAAGCCTTGAAAAGCCCAATCCAAAGAGCAAGTGGGCCTTTATTATGAGGAAACACGGGCATGCCCAGATCTTCGGGCCTGGCCGTGCGGACGGTCCGTTCCCGGAACACTACGAGCCGCTTGAGTGTCCCATTGAGAAAAATCTCATGAACAAGCAGAGGATGAATCCTGTAGCGCCGGTTTACAAGACGAAAGCCGATGCCTACAAGACCTGCGATCCGAAATATCCTCTCGTGGGCACGACTTACCGTGTGGTGGAACACTGGCAGACGGGCCTCATGACCCGGCCGCAGCCCTGGCTCCTTGAGATGCAACCCCAGGTATTTGTGGAGATGAGCGAGGAGCTGGCAAAACTCAAGGGGATCAAGAACGGCGAGCGCGTCAAAGCCACGTCGGCACGCGGTTCTCTGAAATGCACGGCCATCGTGACCAAACGATTCAAACCGTTTAAGATCGGGAAAAACATTGTTCACCAAGTGGGGTTTCCGTGGTGTTTTGGCTGGCGCTGGCCAAAAAGCGGCAAGGAAGAAAGCGCCAACCTGCTGACGCCTGCAGTGGGCGACCCGAACACGCGAATCCCAGAAACCAAGGCATTTATGTGCAATGTTGCCAAATTATAGAAGGGGGTGATCTGAATGCCAGGTAAATCATTTTTCGTTGACACTACTCTTTGTATGGCCTGCAGAGGTTGTCAGGTCGCCTGCAAGCAGTGGAACGGCCTGCCTGCAGAGAAAACAGTGAACCGTGGAAGCTACCAGAACCCGGCGGATCTCTCCTTCGTGACCTACAAGCTTGTGAGGTTCAACGAGGTTGTGGTCGGCGGCAAGCTGAAATGGCTCTTCTTTCCGGATCAGTGTCGCCACTGCCTGGAGCCGCCTTGCGAAATGACGGCCGATGACACGGATGCCATTTACAGGGATAAGGCAACAGGTGCAGTGATTTATACGGAGAAGACCAAAAGCGTGGATGCGCAGGCCGTCATCGACTCCTGCCCTTATAACGTACCGCGGGCCGGCAAGGATGGGACCTTGGCCAAGTGCAATATGTGCATCGGCCGGGCAAAAAGCGGGCAGTTGCCTGCCTGTGTGAAGACCTGCCCCACGGGCGCTATGAACTTTGGTGATCGAAAGGAGATGCTTGCGATGGCCAAGCAGCGTCTTGGCAAGGTCAAGAAGAGAAATCCGAAGGCAACACTGTTGAATCCTAATGACATTCGCGTCATCTATCTGGTCGTAGAGGAGCCGAACCTCTATTATAAGTTCGCCGTGGCCTCAAATTCGTCCTTTGACATAACCAGGGCCGTGGCGTTAAGGAGGCTTGTCAGGCCGGTTACCCGTTTGACGGCCAGCTTGTGATAGGGAAAAGCTTTTAGAACTTGAAAGTGCAAAAGGGGAGAAGGTTGTTTGATCTTCTCCCCTTTTTGTGCTATGCAAATTTTGTTATCTTCATAAGGTGATAATTTAACAAATCAGCCAAGTTTTGTGGCGGACGTTGTTTGTAAACTCCGGCAGATGCTGGGTACTGGTTACTCGATATCGAAGATCAGCCTGTGGAGGACTGGATTGAATAATGAATGAAAAACAAAATATGAGTGATGATCAAATCAAAAAGGCCGTGGCCGCCATCAAGGCTGAAAGGCCCGCCTATGAAAAGCTCCTTGATTTTTTCGAAAAGCTTTTTTTGGCCCAGGAAGAAACAAAGGGCCATTTGGACTTGGAACCGATCGAGATTCCCAAAGACCTTCTTTCGGTCAAGCGGCAAGAAAAATTTCCACTCGTCAACAGGGCGGACTTTGCAATTGACACAAAAGCATCCGGGGCTCTGCTAAAAAAGATTTGCCGGCTTTCCGCCGAAGCAACCGAAGTGCTGGCCGAGGCCTGCTCAAAGATTTCCAATGCCCTGGAAAAGGGAGCGCTGGAACCCACAACACTATTTTCAAAGCTTTTGATGGAAGATGACGCATATTTTCAAGAAGTCTCACAAGGACTTGAAATCGACAAGAAGGTCCTCACCTTTGTCGCTTACACCAGCATAATGCCGGCTCTGTCTCTTTGTGCCGAGCAATTGACCGCCTGTTTGGATAAAGACACGCCTTGGCAAAAGGGTTATTGCCCTATTTGCGGCAGTCCCCCTGCCCTGTCTATACTCCGTGATGAAGGGCAGCGGTCTTTGCTTTGCAGCTTCTGCGGCCACGAGTGGCAGGCACTAAGAATATACTGTCCGTTCTGCGACAATAAGGATCGCAAGACGTTGCACTATTTTTTCAGCGAAGAAGAAGAAGAAGGCTATCGGGTGGATATGTGTGATCAGTGCAAGAGGTATATCAAGACCGTTGATACCAGAAAAATGAGCCATCCTGTTCATCCTCTGGTGGAACATATTTCGACCTTGCACCTCGATATACTGGCTCAGGAGCAAGGCCTTGAAAGCGGTATTCCCTCATGGCTCCAAACGTAGACCAATATAGTCGCAGGATCACGTACCTAAGGATCTCTGTGACAGACCGATGCAACCTTCGCTGCACCTATTGCCTGCCGGTAAAAGACCTGAAGCTCCTTGATCATGCCGATATACTGAGCTACGAAGAGATCCTGAAGGTCATTCAAGCAGCCACTCATGTGGGCATCAGGAAGGTGCGCCTGACTGGCGGCGAACCACTGGTTCGCAGAAACTTCATCGACTTCCTTACATCTGCGTGCCGGGTGCCAAATCTTGAGGATGTGAGCATCACCACAAACGGTGTTCTATTAAAGGAAAGAGCCCAAGAGATCTTTGGCGCGGGTGTTCGGCGTATCAATGTCAGCCTGGACACACTCAACCCAACTAAGTATGCGAGAATCACAGGGCGTGAATCCTTTCAAGATGTCTGGGAAGGGCTTCAAGAGGCTGAGGCAGTCGGGTTTTCGCCTATCAAGGTAAACGTGGTGGCAATCAGGGGCTTAAATGATGATGAATTCCTTAAATTTGCCGAGTTGTCCGTGCGAAGGCCTTATTACGTTCGCTTCATTGAGTATATGCCGATCGGGCACGACACCCAGTGGAAGCCTGAGAAATATATCTCTTCGGATGAGATAAGATCCGGGCTCGAATCCTATGGTCCGCTTCATAAGGTTGCCCCCTCCGCCCATGACGGGCCTGCAAGGCGATATCGGTTTGAGTCGGCTCGGGGCGAAATCGGTTTCATTAGCGCCTTAAGCCGTCACTTCTGCCATTCCTGCAACCGCCTCAGGCTCACAGCAGGCGGCAAGCTTCGCCCCTGCCTTTTTGCCGATGATGAGGTGGACGTCAAGACGCCCCTGAGAGACGGGTGCAGCCAGGAAGATCTGAAGAGACTGTTTCAAGAGGCCATAGCCAGGAAACCAATGGAGCATCATGCCGGGATAGCCGAAGGGGCAGAGTGCCTGCGTTCCATGTCTGCTATTGGTGGCTAGAGTATCTTATGAAATGTCCTCATTGCAATAGCGACCTGCCGTCTCGCCAGTGCCGGCAATGCCGTGAAATGACCCCCCTTTCGGGCAAATTCTGCTGTCACTGCGGGGCCGCCTTTAACGATGTGGACATCGCAGAGCCTATCGCATCAGGCGCAGAATCCGATGGTGGCGGCATCGATTTTTCCAAGCGCAGATTGTGCAGCGACGGCGCCTGCATCGGTGTGATTAACGAGCAAGGTGTTTGCAGTGAATGCGGGAAGCCGTACACGGGGGAGGCTGAGTAGTTATGTATTTTGGATTTTCGTAAGAAGTTAGCCTCTTGAAAAGATTGCGGCTTCAACGGCGATCAAATTTTAATCTGTGTAAAACTCGCGTCCAAGTGAGCGTAAAGAAAGA
>JABXJW010000583.1 GCA_013375395.1 Desulfobacterales bacterium | reverse complement strand
GTCTTGAAAATAAACCCTCTGCCCTAAAGCAGTGTATCGCTGCATTACCAAAATTCCCGTAGCAGCAGAAAGGACACCAACGGCCAGGGAGACCACAGGCAAAGCGCGTAAAAAACTCCGGTCCCATTCCTCCCTGGTTATCGATATATTACCCGGGTTATTAGCGAATACAGGGGCCTTGGCATGCCAGTCCTTCCTCAACTTGATAAGCTGCTCTTTAGCGTGCTCATAGTCCACAGCGACAAAAGAGCTCTTAGTTACTGCGGCATCCTCGAAAGTGTACCCGAGAAACCCCTCACTAACTTCACTGGGCATAAATAGTCCATAGTAGACAACACCCTGGCCAAGCCGCTGAGCAATTCTTCGTCCCTCTTCTTCACGGCTAGACATAGTTTTACTCCCGTCTGGCAGCTAAAGCAACAGCAAACCGAAAACAGCTAAGCAACCAATGACCAGGCAAAGTATGACCATAGGCAGGCATCCCGCCTGTAGACTCTCTATCCTCAGTGTCTCAGTTGCAAAATCAAATATATAGTCTCTATCATCCAGGATGGTTACAGTTACAATAGATTCTTTAACAATATGACCCTCTGAGTCGAAGCAGGCCATATCTATCGGGTTTTCACCTGGAGCCGGGTCAACACACTCCCACCTTTCATCTAGCATCAGAAGACCATATGGCTTAGTGGGCTGTTCCCACACGCTGTTGGGGACTAATGTGGTTTCGCTGTTACAGTAGCAGCCCCACTGAGTAGCCGGAGCCGGCGCATTTTCAACACTAAGAGTAAACCCCATTCTTATCTCTCCTCCTTTCCCTT
>JABXJW010000582.1 GCA_013375395.1 Desulfobacterales bacterium | reverse complement strand
TGGCGGTAATCTCTTCCGGTTCCATTTGAATTCACCTCCTTTCTATCTTAATTCCGTAAATTGCCCTGCGGATGGTCCTATTGTCATGGTGCAGCTCCCTGTTGATTCGCTTGATGCTCCACCCATCCACAAAGTAGGCTTGCCTGATGCGCTCATCCCGCTCCGCGCTAACGTTCTTCTGTTCCGGTATTTCAGCACCAGCTATCACCAGTAGTGGAGTCTGGGGACGACCGCGGGTGTTCCATCTCTTTACCGCGATGATCTGCTCTCTCTTTATGAATTGATTAAGGTACAAGTTGATTCCCCGGACAGGAACCTGGAGACGCATAGAGAGGTCTGACCTGGTCATTCCTTGAGGTTTCTTTCTAAGGAGTTCTAGGATGCGCTCACCAAGCCAGATCTTCTGGAGAGCTTTCGGAGTAATTTTCACAGGATGGTATATCGCCGAGACGATAGGATGGTATATCATCGAGACGATAGGTATAGGATGCGCTTTTTGCCAGTGTTTAAGATACTCTTTCTCTTTCGTCTCTAGTGGTATCCCTGCATATATCTTATAGCCAATCTGGACTAACCTTTTTGGAAGTCCTTGGAGAATACGCCTGGCATCTAGCTTGGCGTCTAGCCTAGTGCCGGGGTTTATTGACTTGTTGTCGGCTATTAGCTCACTGAGCTCGATAGGCTTATCCCCATCTCCGCCTTCCACTATCTTATTCAGGCTCAACAGGTGACGAGCCTTACCTTTGGGACACTCGGAGGGTAATCTCATCTGGCATTCTTGGCGCTGCTCACTTGTGCAGTGGCTGCAGTTTAGTCCAAA